>PMIG01000080.1 GCA_003157055.1 Bacteroidales bacterium
GCTTCCTTTCCAGCTTTGGCAGTAATCTTCATTGATCCAGGAGCACCCCAGATTCCTCCGCCGCCACCATTATCAAGAACTCTCACAGCGATTGTGCTGGCACCCTCTTTTACGGCAGCACCAGGTATAATATAATTCCTGTCCGTCTGGTAAAAACCGCTTGTTTCAGTTGCACCGACGAGCAGTCCATTGAACCAGGTACAATCCATATCATCGATAGGGCCAAGCGATAGTATCAGATCCTTCCCTGCCAGTGAGGCAGGGATATTTACGACTTTCCGGAACCATACGACACCATCAAGATCACCTATCACTTTTTCAAACAGTTGCGGAAGCGCCATAGAAGGCCATGCAGAGTCATTAAAATCCGCCGATGCTGCTGCCTCATCGCCTAAGCCCAGATTCTTCCACTGATCATCTCCTGCAGGTTTTACTTCAACTTTTTGATGTCTCTCCAAGAATGCCTGGTACTGAACCTGGAGGGGCAGTGATTCCTTCATGGCGGCAAGATCTTTTATAAATTCTCCCGCATTTGTCAAAACATCGGCCGCCGTCCATGATTCTGATGGCGTTCCTCCCCAGGCTGTTTCAATCAGGCCTACCGGAACATTAAGCTTATCATAAAGCTTCTTCCCGAAGAAAAAGCCTGTGGCACTGAACGGTCTTACAGTTTCAGGGTTGCAGACTTCCCATTTACCAATACAGTCGTCGAGCGGATCGGTTGATACCTTCCTTGTTACAGTAAAAAGCCTTATGTTGGGTAATGCAGCATTCGCAATTACATTTGCCGAATGCATTATAGTATCGTGGGGAGGCCATCCCTGAATTGGCATCTCCATATTCGACTGTCCGGAACATACCCAAACTTCACCTGCAAGGATATTACCAATTGTAATTGTCGTATCAGCTGCACTGATAACAATTGTATAAGGCCCTCCGGCTCCAGGTGCAGGAATATTAACCGACCACTTCCCATCTTTGCCTGTTTTTACTGCTACCTCTGTGCCCCAGGACGGGGCGATAGTAATCTTCTGTCCGGGGTTAGCTTTTCCCCAGATCAGAGCATCAGTTTTTTGCTGCAAAAGCATATTATCGCTTAAAATTGATGGAAGCCTCAGCTTGGAAGGCCCGTTATGGCATGCAGAAAACAGCATGACAAACAACAGAAGAATAGTCGCTTTTTTCATTGATTTAAATATTTTATTGTTTGATGAGTACCTGTTTTTAATAATAATCCAAATTTATATTTAATTATTTTATTACCCCCTTCCAATCCTTCCCCCAAGGGGGAAGGTTAAGAAAAGAGTCATTTCTTAAATATAAAGACCATTTTACTTTTTTTGAACTATCACCGGGCTGCCGTCATATTTTACATTTTCAGCCTGAGATGCTTCAGGATTAAACGGAACCGGATGTTCTTCAGTTACCCATACAATCCTGAATGTCCTGGATTTCAGCATACCACTGAATTCACCTTTTCGTTCACCAATTATGAGATTACCAGCCATGTTATCATAACTGAACCTGATGGTGCTGCAAGCTCCTTTCTCATAATTGTAATTTATCCCTTCATCTTCATAAAGGGTAAATGCGCAATCTCTTCCTGTGTAAACATAAAGAGTAACCGGATCGGCGGGCTTTTCATCGGTGTATTGAATTGCAGGTCCAATGGGTATTATTGAACCCTCTTTCACAAATAACGGAATATGTTCAAAGGGCGCAGCCATATCTATCCGCTGCCCTCCCTTTATATATTTTCCGGTATAAAAATCATACCATCCGCAAGCTGAAGGAAACGTAACTTCGCGTGTGCGTGCCTTATATGTATAAACAGGAGCCACCAGAAGCGACGGTCCAAACATATACTGGTCTCCGGTATTTTCAACACTCTGGTCATTGCCGAAATCCATTACCATGGCTCGCATGATTGTATAGTCGTTGAAATATGTAAGTCCTGCCAGCGAATAAGTATATGGCATGAGGTAATATCTCAGCTTGTCATAATATACCATACTTTTATATGCAGGGTTCCCTTCCGGAGAGATATTGAACACCTCGCGATATGGGTATTGTCCATGACTCCTGAAAAGAGGACAGAAAGATCCAAACTGGTACCAGCGTGTATTGAGCTCTCTCCATTCATTCATATCTTCCGATCCTTCCTTCGCCCTTGTATACCTGCCCTCAACATCAAAACCACCAATGTCGAAAGTCCAGTAGGGTATTCCTGACATGGCATAATTCAGTCCGGCCATGATCTGGGACTTCATATCCTCCCATCTGGTTGCGATATCGCCGCTCCAGGTAGCTGTGGAATATCTCTGCAGGCCTGCAAACCCTGAACGGGTCAGAAGGAAGACACGCTTGTCCGGATCAACGGCACGCTGCCCGTTATAAATTGCCATTGCATTCATAAGGGCATAAGTATTGAAGTATTTTGTTGATGGTCCGAGGAATGTTGGTGTAATCAGCAGTTTCCTGTAGCTTATGCTTGAATTGGATAATATATCCGGTTCGGAAGCATCCATCCACCAGGCATCAAATCCTTTTGTATAGAGGTGCTCCCTGATCTGGTTCCAGAAAAGGTCACGTGCCTGGGGGTTATAAGCATCATAGAATGATCCTATAAATCCTTTTCCAATCCAGTCCCTTACACTGTCTTTAATAGCCTGCCGGTACATCCATCCCTTGCTGTCGAATTCCTTGAAATGGTCTGTGGTCATATAAAATTTAGGCCATACGGATATCATAATTTTAGCATGAAGGTCATGAACCTTGTTAACCATTCCGGCCGGATCAGGGAAGAACTTAGGATCAAATTCATGGGAACCCCACTTTTCAACCGGCCAGTAGGACCAGTCGAGTACTATATTGTCGAGCGGAATATTCCTTTTACGATATTCTCTGACAACTCCGAGGAGCTCATCCTGCGAATGGTATCGTTCGCGGCTTTGCCAGAAGCCCAAAGCCCATTTCGGCATTATAGGTGCCTTCCCTGTAAGTGTCCTATAACCTCTTATTATATCATCAGGATCCTTCCCTGCTATAAAATAATAATCTATCTGGTCACCCATTTCCGACCAAAGAGATAGTTCATTCTGCTCAGCCGGAGGTACCGGACTTAATGCTTTCAGTCCGAGATAAGAAATATCACCATCAGGATGCCATTCAATCCTTATCGAATATTTTCGGCCCTTTTCAAGCTCCTTTTCAAATTTGTATGGAGTAGGATTCCAGGCTGTTCTCCAGCGTTCGGGAACAATAAGTTCATTGTCGATGTACAATTTCGTATAGCCGGCATAATATAACCTGAAATGGTAAAGGCCGCTCTCATTAGGTTCTATTTTACCGGACCAGACTATCTCCGAGTTGTACATCCGGAAACCCTGTGGAAAATTCTTTACTGTTGTATTATTCTCATAATCAATGTTCGATTCTTTCCTCTCAGTGAAGATCTTATTTGTATCCGAGTCGTTGTAATAAGTTGCAGTCAGGGCTCCCTCCCCGCCATGTTTGTCGTATAGCTTAAAAAGATCCATCTGGGAATAATCGCGGGGATCGCCGAACTTTGTTAGTGAATAATTATCCCAGAGTATCCCGTAGTTCTGGTTTGAGATGAGGAAAGGTACCGATACCTTTGTATTATACTGGTAGAGGCTTTCATTCTTTCCCTTCCAGTTAAACTCGCCGGACTGGTGTTGTCCGAGTCCGTAAAATGCCTCATAATCAGGCGAGTTAAATACTTGCCGCATTGTGTATCCTGATGTTCCTTCAACTGAAATCGGCGAGAACGATTTCCCTCCTCCGGATGGTTCAGCGAGAAAAACCTTTCCGTCTGCATTCATGAAGGTAATCTGTCCCGTAGAGATCGATACCTGTGCTTTCAGAGCGGAAGTCGAAAGTACAAGAGTATCTCCGGAATCTGAAATATTATACTTAATCCCTTTCAAAGGAAATGCAACGACGCAGAGGCTTTTATCTGAAGAAGGCTTTGTTCCTGGAGAAGCGATGACGTGAATGATCCTGTCGTTTATCGGCTCTAGCATCAGGAACCTTGTTCCATTACGGGTTTTATCTTTCAGACGGACAATAACTCCGCTTTCTGTCCGAACCCATGACTTATGATTGCATGAGGTGAGCATGAAAACGGAAATGATTATCAGAAGAAAATGTTTCATAGGAACAAATATTTAAAATCTCAAAACACCCGGAATTATCAAAAGGAAGACTGGTTATTGTCCTGGCTCCGCTTCTGCTTCTATCTCCATCAGCAATTCATCGCGGCAGATATCAGCCTCTATGTAAGTAGCCGGCAGGGAAGGAAAGTGTTCACTGCAAATCTTTCTTACGATCGCGAAATCTTCCTGTCTCTTGATATATACCCGAAAAAGAGAATATTTTCCATGATAGGGGAAAGTTCCGGGAATAAGCTGGTTCAGCCTCTCTGTATCTATCAGCTTTTTAATGTTTTCAAGAGTAACTATTGTCTGTTCTCCGACATCCCCTTTTCCCATTGTCTTCTGTCCAATTATGGAAGCAGTACCTGAGATATGAAGAACCACATCGTTTCTGCCGGCCATAAGCAGTGCCCTCTCAAATTGCGGCGCGTGTTTCACAGGGTCACCTTCCTTTACCTTGCCAACAAGAACCTGCTGACCATAATTGTAGGCATTGACCTGGTTGGGATTATCAACAGCTTTGATCTGCAGCGATTTGCCGGGCTGAACTGCGCAGAAATCAAGAATGACCCCGCCATGCTTCATACCAACACCTGTTGCAGCCGGATAACCTGCTATTTTGCGGTATCTTGTATAGTAATCGTTCCTTACTTCATTGAAAGCCTGATAATTCTGTACGCCGTTCTTCACCGTAAGTATATTCCCGATATAATTCCACTGACGCACCAGGTTATCAAGGGACATGTTTTCAGATGCCAGAAGGCCTGTCATTATTTCAAAAGCGCTTTCAGCAGCCCTCTTTGTATCATCCTGGAACATATAGCTGCTGGCTCCTGCACCCCAAATCTCTTTTCTGTCTCCGGATTCCAGGACAACATATTGAACGGATTTGTAATTCTTAGTTGTAAAAATATCAGCACTTCCGGTAACGAATGTCCCCTCAACAACTACTTTCCATGGTTTCTGAGGAGGATGAGCTGATATATTTATAGCCGGAGCTGCGGAACCAAATTCATTGAAAAGCAACTGAAGCATGCTCTTCCGTGTTTCAAGGGAACTCTCAAAATCCTGGAAATCTGTAAAAACATTAAGCTTTACAGGAATATAACCCGAAGATCTTGATTTAACTACTTGTTGCAGGCATTGTTTCCATTCATCTTCGATTTTCCCCTCAACCGATGGAAGATAAACAAGATATCTCTTTGGCATACAGATTCAGTCTTTTTTTTCAAAAGTAATATTTTTTGCATCTGCGCCAATCGACTTTAACATATTCCTTCCGTTAACCATGACTTTCCCGGTGACGAGTTCAGGTACATTGAATGACCTCAGGCAATAATCGTAAAAATCAGGTTCTTTCTGCGGCAGAAGGAATGGTTTGGTTGCTTCACCGTTATCATCGAGCCATGCAAAATAAGGCCTTGTATAGAGACCATCTATACGCCGGCTGCTGAAAACGAACCAGTGCGAACCGGAAGACCATGAATGATAGCTCTCTGCGTTCCCGCTGTTTATATTTTCCATCCTCTTAAATGAACCGTCTTTAAGATCGAGCAGGTAAAGATCAGCCTCATTATGCCAGATTGAGAAATTTCCGTAATCCGACATGGTGAACATGATGTATTTCCCATCATGAGAAGGCCTGGGGAATGATATGCTTTTACCCGTTTTATAAGAGCTTATCAGAGTATCAATACTACTCCCGAATGATGCTGAAGAAGGGTCAAAATCAATTTTGCAAAGGCTATACATGATCTTGTTGAAATCATCAGGAAGAGTGCCCTTTCTTGCTGAACAGAAGAAAAGAGTCTTGCCATCAGGCGAAAATGAAGGGAATGTCTCAAAACTTTCTTCACCCGAAATCAATTTGCTGGTGAATAGCTTGTTTTTTTTGATATCATAGACAACAATATCAGATTTTGAATCCATTACCTCTATCCGCTTTTCCCTTGTGGTATGGAAAACCTGCGATATTGCATTGACTGAATATGCAATATAATTACCCGATGGATGCCAGTAAGGATATACGCAATTTGATATTGTTTCATTTGTCTTGGTGTTCAGCTTTGTAACCGTACCATCTTTAACCAGCACAGTGCCGGCGATGTTCCCCCTCAGATGAAACATCATCTGGCCCGGATCATTATTATTAAATGTATGGCAGTTCATGCAGTTCCCCGGAAGAAGCCGGTTATCAATTATTGTTTCTTCATTAAAGTTCGTCAGGTTTCTCTGATAAATTCCCATCTCACTCCATGATTCGTAACCGGGAGCAATCAGACGATAGACCATATAAGGATCAATAGCTTCTTTTTTAATGTTTATTTTAAAAGGAAGGTACTTTATCCATTTTCCCTCTTCCTTTGAAAAAAGAGTGACATTCATGCTCTTGTCAGAATATTTGTTCAGCATCCTGTGCCATTTGCCGACAGGTATTTCAATAGTATGCTTCCCGTAGAATATATTAATATCCTTTTCACACTCATAAACCGCAATCAATTTCCGTGGATTGCCGTTCAACCTGAAGTTGAGAGGAGCTATATTAACCGGAATTGTAACATCAGCTATATCAGGAAAAAGTACCGGGGAGACGCTTTTTTCTGTGAAGTGCCCTGGAATGTCGGAGCAGGATGCCAGAATTATTGCACCTGCAAATAATAGTATATTTTTTGTATTCATCATGTGACAGGTCAGATTAATCTCATTTCACATTCTTTATATCGACCTTGCAATAATGCAGGTAGTACCAGTATGTTCCCGAGAACTCTTTACTGAGAAGTTCCTGAGCATTATCTCTTGTCGTATATATACTTGCATAAGCCTGCATTCTTAGCTTGGTGTCACTACTAATTTTATATGGAAGACCTTCCATCGGGTTGTCGGTCGAAAGCCCGACGACATACATAATTGCCTCCTGGTAACCAACAGGAATGCTGGTATATCCAAGGTCGTTCATCATTGGTACACGATCCATGAAATTTCTCAGGTCCTTGTTAATCAGGTAAAACCCCATCAGATACTGGAACGCCATTTTGTTCTTCGGGTTTTGCTGCAGAAGCATGTTCAATGCACCCTCCATAATTTCAGTCTTAAAGAAAAAATCCTTCTTTATTATCATTTTTCTTTTATCGCCGTACTCCGGGTCATTATTAATAAGATCCTCGTTATACAGGTATTTCTCAGTTTTATGCGCCCAATTTCTGTAAAAAACAGTCCTTTCAAGCAATTTGAGGTACTTTCGAGCTACTTCATAATTTCCGTTTATCAGGTTAGTTTCTGCAAGCCTTTTTACCGAGCGAACTGATTTACCAAGGTCAGGAGTGGTTTCCATACTTTCAAATGAATATTCCTGTGAAGCATTAACAAGACCAAGCTGGTAATAAATCTCACTGCCCATCATTGGAGCAACATACTCTTTAGCAAAAGAAAGGAAGAGTCCGCCGGTACCCTTTTGTCTGAAATTGAACATTCTGTCGCCCATAGTGCCAGTCTTTGCCAGTGACAGGTTAAGCATTGCCAGCGACAGGTTATTCCGCGGAGGCGTCTTTTCAGCATATTTGATAACTTCGTTCCAGCGGTTCATCCGTACCAGGTAATCATACTTCATTATTTCTTCGGCTCTGAAATTAGTCCAGAGCTTCAGACCAAATATCACAGCAGGAATAAAGAGTGCTATCTGGATGAAGATGGCTGCCTTGAATATTTTCTCCCTTGACGGTAAAAAATAAATAATGATCATCAGGATAGCAGGCAGGGCGAACATGATAGGAATCGCCTTGGGAACTTCGATCCTGAGATCGTAATAAAATTCACTGAAATAGGCAAGGCCAATAGGTTCCTGAACAAGAAACTGCCTGGCAAACAAGGGTATGCCGGCCGAAATAATTATATAAATTAACAACTGCCAGATCCTTAACATCCTGAAAACCGGAGTATCGTTCGTCTTTCCCAGGACTCTGTTTTTCCTTGCTCTTGCAGCAGACAAAATCTCGAAGACAACAATTACGGCCAGCAAAGAGAGGAATGATCCACCTGCCAGGCAGTAGGTGAGCGCAATGAGCAGCAACCCTGCAACGAACCTCCTGCTGTTTCCAGCAATAGTAGTATAAATCCATCCGGCAAGCAATGAGATCAGAACGCCTATAACAGCCGATAACGGATAAAATTCATCGCATATTATCAGCATGGCATTAAGAGGAACCAGAAAGCTGACAATAAAAAATGACCTGTTATCATTAATGGTTGAAAGGATCCTGTAAGTTACCCTCTGCATTAAGAAAAGCAGGATGGTAATTACAAGAGGTCCCGCCAGCGAAACAAAATAGAACTGGGTCAGGAATTGTCCAATCCATCCTGAGAATCCGCCCGGCAGTCCCATTTTTGCCTTAAAAAAATCTCCTGTAAGAAGAAAAAGTTGCGTTTCCTCCTCAAAATGAAGATGATTGTTATAGAAAAAAGCAAAAAAAATGAAGACACCTGAAAGGAAAAGCCCCGTAAACAGATATTCAGTATATTTCAGCAGTTTGTTATCTTCCATTCTGATATAATTATACTGTTTAGCAAAACTACATTTTTTATATCAATTTTCATTAAAATATCCATCTATTGGACACATACATTATCGCTTGATATTCAATATTTTACCTGGCAACATATTTTACCTGTTCTGCTTTAAGGCTCCGGAAGGCTTTCTCAACTTCCAGAGGGTTGAATGGAACCGGTCCCTTCGCCAGTTCGGGAATATTAAATGACTTCATGAAATAATCGTAAAAATCCGGGTTCTTCTGAGGGAGAAGGAAGGGCTTTGAGCATTTCCCGTTCTCATCTATATGTGCAAAGTACGGTTTGCCGTACATACCGTTGTCCCGCTTGCTCGCAAACACGAACCATCTGCTGTCTGACGACCAGCTATGGTATGTATCCGAATTGTCCGAATTGACAATGGCCAGCGTATCAATACTCATATCCGACAACTTCAGCAGATGAAGGTCGGCCTCCTTATGCCAGACTGGAAAGTTTCCATAACTGAATGAAGTGAAAAGAATGTATTTCCCGTCAGGTGAAGGTTTGGGTTCACTCACGGTTTTTCCTGTCCGGAACGAGGAAACCAGAGTGTCAACCCTTGTTCCGCAGGTCCCTGAAACAGGGTCAAAATCTACAGCGCAGAGACTATACCTGATGGAGTTATAATTTTCAGGCATCCTGACCGATTTTGCGCTGCAAAAGAATAACCTCTTACCATCGGTTGAAAAAGCGGGGAATGTCTCAAATTCCTTGCTTCCGGAGAGAATGGGATTCCTGATGATCTCATTCCTGACAATATCGAGCACTACCACATCAGAAATGGTATCATAGACTTCAAGCCTCATATTGTTAATTGAGTGAAACTCAGGTATTATGACATTTGTAGAGAAGGCTATATACTTCCCTCCGGGATGCCAGTTACCATAAACGCCAGCAGATATTGTGCTGTCAGTCCTGGTATTTATCTTTCTGAATTTACCGTCAGCCTGGATCATTGTACCGCCATCCTTATTACGAATATGAAAGAATGACCGGGATGGATCCTGCTGAGCATATGTATGGCAGTTAATACAACCGCCGTCAACAAGATTATTGTCAATTATCGCTCTCTCGTGAAAACTCTCCAGATCTCGTTCACAGATACTGAGCATATGATAGACTTCATAACCCGGTTCTATAAGCCTGTATGACAAGTACGGGTCTATTCTGTCAGATGAAACGTAAATGCTGAATGATTTATACCTCTGCCACTTACCGTCTGAAAATGCAGCCACTGAGACAACTATTGAGTCATTTTTTTGCTCATTAATAAGTTTCTTCCACTTGTTGAACGGTATGCTGACCTTGTATCCCGATTTTATTCTTATACTGCTCTTTTTACCTGAAAGCGTTACATCGATTTTACTGCATTTATCCTTCATCTTAAAATTTAGAGGAGCAATATTATATGGTACTTTAACATTTATATAATCAGGATAGATAGAAGGATATTTATTCCATTCTATCTGACTTTCTGTACTCCTATGGCAGAATGTCAATAGAAAAATGAGTATCATAAAACCAGTCGATATAATTATTCTGGCATTTCTATTATATATATCAGTCATTTTCATTTAACTTCCATTCTCTTATTAATCCTTCCCCTTAGTGAACCTTAGTGTTATCCTTTGTGTCCTTCGTGGTAAGGAAAGTATAACCACAAAGGACACAAAGTGCATCACAAAGGGACACAAAGGATCTCATTCGGTCTTCATTGTTGCAAAATGATAATAAAACCAATATGTCTTGCCGAATTTCTCATAAAGCCGCATGCGGTTCCGGGTGCCACCGGCATAGAGGTCAGTGTACTCCTTCATTGCTTTAAAAGTCGCGGGCAGGAATCTGTAGCTCCTGTAATTTTCGGGCTTCCTTTCACCTTTTGCAAATAATATCATAAGCCCTTCCTGGTAAACCTTCGGCAATATTTCATACGACTCCTTCCTGAAATACTTATCAAAATCGCCGGCGAAACCTTCAATATCCTTGCAGAGTAGATGGTAACACAGGAGATAATCAACAGCCATCCTGTTTCCCGGATGATTATCGGTCAGCATCCTCAGAGTCTCTATGTATTCATTCCCCTTCTTTAATAAGTCCCTTGAAGGAATTATAGCACGCTTCCTGGTTATCCATTCTGCCTTTGAGCATTCCGATTCATTAAAAAGATATTTTCTCATTCCTTCGGCCCATTTCCGGTGGAACATAGTCTTTTCAAGAATGGAGATATACTTTTCTGCCGGTGCATACTGTCCGTTCACTATGTTTATTTCAATCAGCCGTTCCATGAGACGGCTGTTGTTCGACCTGGGCGAGAATATAGAGCCAAGTAAAGCTGAATGCTGTGATGCGTTGACGTCACCAAGCTGCCAGTAAACTTCATTGCTCAGAGTGATGGTCAGGTAATCCTCATTTGCATTAACCGGTATGAAAAGGCCTGTTGCTATCGGCTGGTAATGGTTCATAAGCTCATCAGGCAAATGGCCAAGCTTTGC
>PMIG01000128.1 GCA_003157055.1 Bacteroidales bacterium
TGCAGCCTGTAAGCATCATCTGCCGATATCATATGCCCTGCAAACTTCCTGTATTCAATTGCGGCTTTCATAATAGCATTATTGTTTCCGCAAAGTACGCCGGCAGTAAGATTTCCATGTCCCGAAAAATATTTAGTCGCACTGTGAATTACAATATCGGCACCGCTCATCAGAGGTTTCCATAGATACGGAGTTGCAAAGGTATTGTCAACAATGATCTTTGCTCCGCATTTCTTTGCAATCTTAATTACAGCTTCTGCATCAGGAACAATCAGCATTGGGTTTGAGATCGACTCAATGTAAACTATCTCGGGTCTGAGCTTCTTGATTGACAGCTCAAAAGCCCTTAGGTCGTACTTATCATTTACCGGCACAAAACTTTTGATATCCAGTCCTCTGCGCTTTCTAAGGACATTTTCAGAATAAGAGATTGTACCGCCATATATTTCACTGAAAAAGAGCCAGGGCTTTACTTTATTCCCAACCTGGAAGATTGAAAATGCAACGTCGATAGCCGACATGCCCGATTGAGTAAGAAGAGCCCATTTTGAGCCTTCAAGGCGCATTATCTCCTTTTCAGCAGCGACAACAGTCGGGTTCCTGTATCGTGAATAAATATATAATTCAGGTTCATGCTCATTTTTTGTTTCCCCGGCAAATGCCTTTGAAGTTGTTTCGGCATCTGTCAATTCAAATCCCGCATCCCTGAATATTGGAATGCGGGCGCTATTGATCATCTTATTTTTCATAAGCTGTCAATAGGAGCTTCGTCAATAAAAGCGCTGATTTCAAGCAGCTTGCTTGTCATATTCTTGATATAGACTTCATAAGTTATTTTATCCTGCCCAATATAAGTCCAGTATGTACTGTTTATTGGTCCGGTTGAAAAAGTTTCACCATTTATTTTAGCAGATATTTCTGCCCATCGAAATGCTATTGCAAAACGTTTATATTGAGACACTTGTCCCGGAGCAATAGAACCAAGGTTCTTAATATTTCCTGTTGTGTCCCTGCCTCCTGCGGATTTGACTATAACGTCAGTGTAAGTATAAGTGCTCTGCACATTCCGCACCCTGATATCTGTCGGACCTTCAGGTTCGAATTTTGTTTTCTTGCAGGCGATAAGGGAAATAGCTATAATAAAAATGAAGACAACCTTTTTCATAGCAGGAAAGGATTAGTTAGTTTACTTATAACTGACCCTAAATATAGAAAAAAAGTTGCAGGAACACTAAATTATCTGGATGCTTCCAGCCGGCACCCATCCTTTGTTGCCATCAGAAAGCCTGATCTCGTACCATTCACCGACCTTCTCACCTGTGGTCACCTTCGTTCCTTCATGAAGCACAAAAAGATCCGTCCCGCTGTTATCCGGCGAGCTTTTGCCGCTGATCTGAGGGCTGAATATAATGGCTTTATGGCTATTGTGAACCATTTGCCTGTTACAGGCTGAAAAGGCAAGAGAGGAAAGCGAAATAATAATCAAGAGAAGGGCCAGCCAGAATCCAAGTACCTTGAGCTTGTATTTAGAAGAATAAAAATAAAGCGACAGGAAAATCAAACATAATATGAAAGCTGAAATGCTGATCCTTGCCCAGGCATTGGTCGATAAGGAAAGTGCCAGAAATCCAAACCATCTTACAAAAAAGAGCTCAGGAATCTCGTCAAAGCGATCAACAATTAAGGTTCTGGAAATCTGGAGGTTATAATTAATATCCTCGTCGGCAGGTTTCAAAAGATGTGCTCTCTCAAAAAACAGGATTGATCCTGGAATATTATTCAGCTTGAAATATGCGTTGCCGATATTATATTCAAGTTCGGCTGATCTGTAGCCGGTATTGTAAAGATCAATCCATTGTTCCAGCGCTTTATTAAAATTGCCGGATGAAAAGAGATCTACCCCCTGCCTGAATTTTTCATTTTTTGCATCCTGAGAGTATGCATTATGATAAAATAGCTGCAGGACAAGAAGAAATGATAGTGCAATTATTCTTGATTTCATCTTCTACCCGATTGAATTTTCAACATCACTTATAAACTTAGATGCTCCATTGTAGATATCGCCTGCACTGCTAACGTCAGCAGCAGGTGAATATCTTGCATATTCGCATCTGTCAAGAATATCGGTCAGAACCTTGATATTATCATCATCAATTCCTTTTTCCTTCAGGGAGGATATTGCATTATTCCTGGTCAGGTCCGAAACAGGGATATTCAGCTTGTCGCTAAGGTAGCCCCACAGAGCCTTGAGAATCTCCTCATGGAACCTGTCAATTTCATTTCTTTTCAGGCAGGCCGATGCAATACTGAGTCTCTTATTGGCTATTTTGCCGGCTTTACGATTCTTGACCGCTGTAATATCAGCGTTGCGCCTTATATGTTCCCGTCTGATAAAAAGGAAAGAGAGGAAAATAAGCAAGGCCAGAATAAAAAGGCTGTAGTACGATCTTTTTACCAGGAGTATATCAGCCGATTTAGAGAGATTTCCCGGATTATTCCTGATAAAACGAATATCCTTGCCAAGGTATTTCACATCCTCCTTTGAAACTCCTCCATAAACTGCAATTCCCGGGTTTCCCTGTTCGGTCCCCTTCCTTGCATGAAAATGGAATTCTCCGGAAGCTAGCTTCTCATATTTTCCGGTCGAAGTGTTGAAGAAAGAATATGATACGGATGGAATCGTAAAATCGCCATAATGGCGTGGGATGAGAAGGTACTCAAATGTCTTCTGACCGGACGTCCCGTTTATCGTATTCTTTAAGTCATCGGTGACCTTAGGATCATAGACTTCGACATCGGAAGAGAGTTTCAGAACAGGAGCTTCTGCAAGCTTGAGGTTTCCGCTTCCGGAAACTGTTATTCTGAAAGTCACTGCATCATTCACGTTTACAGAATCTTTGTTCAATGCAGCTTTAATATTAAGTTTACCCACCACACCGGAGAAATCTTCAGGTTTTACACCTGGAAGAGGTTTTACATTAATCCTGACTGGCTTGCTGGCGACAGCCCGGGGAACATTCTCGTAAGAAGAGAAAAAGTCCCCGAAAAATGAATCCGGCTGACCACTCTTTTGTTGAATAAGAACAGTTATTTGTACCGGATCAATAGTTATTTCGCCCGTAACCTGCGGATAAAGCAGGAACTGCTGTATCATTCCGGTTCCATAAACAGTACCATTGATGTTTTCTTGTTTCAATGAGGTGAGTTGGGGTGTCTCAATATCGGATTTCATAAAGTTTGTAAATGCCGGGTATTTTATCTCATTGATGCCTGCTATGTTTGTTCTTGTATAGATCTTGACACCGGCAACAATTCCTTCACCGAGATAAACATCTCTTTTGTTCACTGATAAATCAAGGGAAATACCGCTGCCGGCATTTTCGACATTTGGATTTGTCTTTGGCTGGTTCCCTCCTGCCTGAACATTCTGCTGAGCCGGCTGGTTATTACTGCTGACCACCTCGATCTTCATCGGGTCGGAATAATATGTTTTACCTTTTAACGTGAATGAGGCTGGAGCAATCTCGAACTTCCCAGCATTGATTGCCTGCAGATAATAAACATAACTATAGGATGTCTGGTGAGAGATCTTGCCATTGATTATCTGTGTACTTGAGCTGTACGATGTCTCGGGCCCCATAAGTTTATAGAATCCGTCAAATGCCGGCGCTGCGAATTCGCCCCCACCTTCATTGACCGTCCAGGTAACACCAAACTGCTGGCCTGCTTCCACAACAGAAGGATACTCAGTCTGGACCGAAATATCCTGTGACTTCAGTATAACAGGTAAGACCAGAAAAATAATATATATAATTGTTCTCTTCATTTCGATGTTTCAGATCACCAGTTTTTTGTTGTTCTGACCTTTTCCTTCGCTGCTTTTGCAAGTTTAACCTTTTCCTGGACATTTTTCTCATCATTAGCCAGGGCATTCAGAACACGCTGAGCATCTTCCTTCGATATTCCTTGGTCCTGCTGCTGTTGCTGCTGATCCTTGTTATTCTGATCCTGATCTTTATTATCCTGTTTATCCTTCTTATCTTTTTGATCTTTCTGATCCTTTTTCTGCTGTTGCTTATCCTGGTTCTTATCCTGGTTTTTCTTATTCTGATCTTTCTGCTGCTGTTGTTGCTGCTTCAGGAGCAAGTCCTGGGCATATGCAAGGTTATATTTTGTCTCCATGTTTTTCGGATCAAGTTTCAGAGAACCTTTGTAAGCATCGATGCTCTCTTTCACTTTATTAGCCATCAGAAGAGAATTCCCCATATTATAAAGGCTGGCAGATTTCTTCTTTTTATCTTCATTCATTTTGAAATTCTCTTCAAACTCCTTGCCTGATTCCTCGAATTTCTTCTGCTTATAAAGGGCATCTCCGGTGTTAAAGAGAGCATCAGCAGATTCTTTGTTTTTGTCAAGAGCTTTTCTATAAGAGATTTCCGAGTCAGGGAATTTTCCTTTCTCATATTCATGATTTCCCTTCCTGATGAATTTTTTATCAGCCTGCGCATACGTCAGGACTACTGAAGTAAATAATAAAATTACAATCAGAATAAAAGGTTTTAAACCATGAGAATATGGATATTTTTCTTCAACCATTTTAATAGCAAGTTTATTCTTATAACCTGAATTTGAATAATCTGATATTTGAGAGCTTCCTGTTTTTGCGTTCCATGATTATAAAATCGAGTATTAACAGGAATATTGAAATTGCTGCAAAAATCTGGAATTGGTCATTATATTCAGTATAAACCGTGCTCTCCATCTCCTGTTTCTTCATTTTGTTTATCTCACTGAATATCTCATCAAGGCCGATATTTGAGTTATTTGCCCGCACATAGCTTCCTCCCGAGGCGATTGCAATTTTTTTCAGAATATCTTCATCCAGCTTGGAGATCACTGTATTACCGTCAATATCCTTAAGGAATTCCTTCTTCCCGTTAACTGTAACTGGCACCGGAACACCATCTTCCGATCCTATTCCTATTGTATGGATTACGATACCTGCTTTTGCAGCTTCAGCTGCGCTTGAGACCGGATCATCTTCATGATTCTCTCCGTCAGTGATAATGATCATAGCCTTGCTTTTACCTTCTCCCGGGCTGAATGATTTCATGCCAAGATCAATTGCCGCACCGATGGCAGTTCCCTGTTTTGGAACCATATCAGGTCCAATTGCATTCAGGAACATTTTGGCTGAAACATAATCAGTAGTTATAGGAATCTGGGTATAGGCATCGCCGGCAAAGACTATAAGGCCTATCCTGTCGTTGTCGAGGTTATCAATGAGCCTTGTAAGTGCTTGTTTCGCCCGAGTAAGGCGATCAGGCTGAATATCGCCGGCAAGCATAGAATTGCTTACGTCAAGAGCTATAATAACTTCCGCACCTTCTTTTTTAACTTCCTCAAGCTTTGAGCCGAATTGAGGTCTTGCAAGTATTATAATCACCATTGTAATAGCAAAAAGCTGAAGAGTGAACTTAATAGCAGGACGTAACCTTGAAAGATCCGGCATCAGCCGGCTGATCAAAGCAGGATCACCCATTCTGAGGATCGCTCTTTTCTTCCGGAATGCATTCAATATGTATAAAAGGACCATAACCGGAAGCAGCAGCAACAGGTACAGATAATCTGGATTGGCAAATCTGAATAACTGCATTTTCTTCCGTATTTAAGTAATGTTTTTATAAATTGTCAGTCGGGTAAATGCTTCAAGAGCCAGAAGGATAAGAACAATGAGTGAAGGAAGAAGAAATTTTTCCTCTTTTCGCTGGAACTGCCTTACATCGATCTTCGATTTCTCAAGTTTATCAATTTCGCTATAAACCTGGATCAGCTTGTTGTTATCAGTAGCTCTGAAGTACTTTCCTCCGGTCTTTGACGCAATATCCTTTAAAAGAGCTTCATCTATTTCGACTGGCATATCCTGGAACTGCATTCCATAGACGGTCTGAACAGGGTATGGCGCTGTTCCCTGTGTACCGACACCTATCGTATAAACCCTGACTCCAAATGTTTTTGCAATATCGGCAGCAGTTGAGGGCGCTATTTCTCCCCTGTTATTGACCCCATCAGTCAGCAATATGATCACCTTGCTTTTTGCTTTGGAATCTTTTATCCTGTTAACGGCGGTTGCCAGTCCGTTCCCCAATGCAGTTCCATCCTCAATCATGCCGCTCTTTATTTCTCTCATCAGGTTTATCAGAACAGCATGATCAGTTGTCAAAGGGCATTGTGTAAAGCTTTCACCGCTAAAAACAACAAGTCCGATTCTGTCGTACGGACGTCCCGAGATAAATTCAGTTGCGACGTTCTTTGAAGCTTCAAGCCTGTCTGGTTTAAAGTCGCGGGCAAGCATGCTTCCGGAGATATCGAGTGTCAATATTATATCAATACCTTCAGTTGTTGAGTTTTGAAACTTATCGGTTTTCTGCGGGCGTGCAAGAACAAAGATCAAAAGTGTTATTGCAATGACTTTGAGTACAAACAGAATATGACGAAGATAGTTGCGGAATGTCTCACCTGATTTGTCAAATTGCTGAAGTCCCGGCATCTGCAGTGATGCTGATGTTTTCTGCTGTCTGAAAAGGTAATAGGCAACTATGCCAGGGACCATCAGAAGAAGCCAGAGGAAGAGTGGTTGAGCGAATGATATTCCAATCATGACTTCACCTCCTTCTTTTCATCTGACTTGCCATCTTCAGAAGTCTCTGCAATCATTTTTGTATTATCTACAAATTTCCATGAATTGTTAAAATGCTCTTCATTCTCAGCCGGATCAGGTTTATATTTTGCAAATTTCACCAGGTCGGAGCCATTAAGTATTGTCTTAAGAAGCATATAATACTCATCTTTTTTGAAACCTGTCTTCAGGAGAGCTTCAAGAGTCTCAGAAGTTGTCATTTCCAGAGAGCATATTCCAAACCTGTTCTCGAGGTACTCCCTTAATATCTCTGTAAGCCTTGTATAATAGTATTTCAGTTCGCCCTTTTGCCATAGCTGCTCCTCTTTAAGCTTTTCCAGCTCGCGGAATGCAATAATATGGGCAGGATCAGGATTTTTAACTGGCTCTTCACCTATTTTATTCTTTCTAAGCTTTCTGAAAAGCAATACAGCTCCCCAGGCAAGTGCTGCAGCAAGAACCAGGGCTATTATCCATGGAAGTAACTCGCCAAAAGAGACAGGTGCCCTATAAGGCTTTATTATGTCGAATATTTTAGCGGTTGTATCTGGTGGAGCAATTTTCACCCTCATTACCTGAAGAGGAGAATAATCTGAATAAAATCTTTTTATGCCGGCATCATCTTTTATCTCGGCATAGACCGGAGGAACCTGATAAAATCCTGAATCGAAAGATGTTACAAGATACTTTCTTGTTATTTTCACCATTTTATCCGGCATCATAAGGCTATCGGCAGAAGGCCCCGAGACTATTTCAATGTTTTTACACAGTGTATCCTTAAGTGTTTTGAAGGATACAGGAATTGCGGTTGGTTTAATTAAGGTTAAAGTAAAATGCACCTGATCTCCGATAAATATCTTCGATGAATCGAAAGATGCAGTGACTTTTATATCCTGTCCTTCAGTTGATAAAATCAAGGAAAAAAAAGCGATTATTATAAATATTTTTCTCATGACTATCTGTTCTCGAACAGCTGAATAAGAGGTTTGACGTAATCTTCTCCGGTGCTTATAAATGCTGAATCAACTGCACATCGTTTAAAAACAGATTTAATTTCAGCCATATGCAATTTCCACCATTCGTTATAGGCATTTCTTGCTGTTAACGAAGAGGTATCAATCCATCTTTCTGTTGCGGATTCAGAATCTGATACCTTGATCAATCCAACATCAGGAAGCGAGGTTTCCATCGGGTCATATATCTTTAGCGCTACAATATCGTGCTTGTTAGATGCAATTCTGAGAGCCTCCTCAAAACCAGGAGTAATAAAATCTGATATCACAAATGCGGTACATCTTTTTTTAATTGCGTTAGTAAGGTATCTCAACGGCTCATCAAGACTGGTTTTGAGGCTTTCAGGCTTAAAATCGAGCAGTTCCCTGATAATTCTTAGAATATGCTTTCTTCCCTTCTGTGGCCTTATGAATTTTTCTACCTTATCGGAGAAAAATATCACACCTATTTTATCGTTGTTGAAGATTGCCGAGAATGAGATTACAGCAGCGACCTCAGTCATTACGTCTCGCTTATAGTTTACTTTAGTTCCGAAAGAACCTGATCCGCTGACATCAATAAGAAGCATTACAGTCAACTCCCTCTCCTCCTCAAAAACCTTGACATAAGGATGATTGAGCCGTGCCGTAACATTCCAGTCGATGCTTCTTATGTCATCACCGTACTGGTATTCCCTTACTTCACTGAATTCTATTCCTCTTCCTTTGAAGGCACTATGGTATTCACCGGCAAAAATATGACGGGTCAGCCCTCGTGTTTTAATCTCAATCTTCCTGACTTTCTTTATCAGTTCAGTTGCTTCCATCTTTCTTCTCAGGTTCTATTGTAAAATGGCTCGACCACAAATCATCATCCAGCATTATTATGCTTCGTCTTCTTCCAAGTGTATCGATCCATGTATTACCATCAATAATTACATATCCTGAATTGAATTCCCTTACCTTCTCGTTTCTTGCTACCCTATTGCAAACCAGCCTGATACCTCTGCATACTGAATCTACATTAAGAAAAAACAATAGAGTCTGGCTATCATTGGCATCAGTATACTTAAGGTAACTGTACCTGTCGTTTACAACATTCTCAAGTGTCATCTCCTTATTGTTCTTTTTCATATAATCCTTAATTTCAGAACTTTTGTAGCCAATAAGATTCTGGCTTTGCCCGGAAACAGTAATTAAAATAAGGCTGAACAGAAAGAGACAGTTTCTCATTGCTATTCCTTAAGGAACCTCAACCACATTCAGAATCTCGGCGATGATCTTATCCTGATTGATGTTTTCAGCTTCAGCTTCATAAGTTAATCCGATCCTGTGCCGCATTACATCAGGACAAATTGCCCTTATATCTTCAGGAATTACATAGCCCCTCCTTCGTATAAACGCGAATGCTTTGGCTGCAATCGCCAGATTAATTGAAGCCCTGGGAGATGCCCCATAAGAGATCATGTTTTTAAAAACAGGAAGCCCGTATTTTTCTGGATTTCTTGTGGCAAAAACAATATTCAGGATATAATTCTCAATCTTTTCATCCATATAGACTTCCCTTACAACATCCCTGGCCCTTAATATATCGGATGTATTCAGGACAGATCCTGTTTTTGGGAATTCCTTCGCCAGGTTTTCCCTTATAATAAGCTTCTCTTCTTCAATTGTGGGGTAATCGATCAGCACCTTCATCATGAATCTGTCGACCTGTGCTTCAGGCAGCGGATAAGTTCCTTCCTGTTCGATGGGGTTCTGAGTGGCGAGCACGAAGAAAGGAGCTGGAATCTCGAATTTCATTCCGCCGCTGGTCACATGCCGCTCCTGCATCGCCTCGAGAAGCGCGCTCTGGNNGACCTTTGCCGGTGAACGATTGATTTCATCTGCGAGTATAAAATTTGCAAAAACTGGACCTTTCTTGACAACAAATTCTTCCTTTCTCTGGCTATAGATCATTGTTCCGATCAGGTCAGCCGGCAGAAGGTCCGGTGTAAACTGTATCCTACTGAAACGAGCATCGATTATTGAGGCAAGGGATTTTATTGCGAGTGTCTTTGCAAGTCCCGGCACTCCTTCGAGCAGGATATGACCATTTGCTAAAAGGCCAATCATCAGGCTTTCGGTAAGGTGCTTCTGTCCTATAATC
>PMIG01000059.1 GCA_003157055.1 Bacteroidales bacterium
TTCTGGCAGGAAGATTGAGCCTTGGCAAATCTTATTTTATCAACCATATAAAAACAATAAATCGTTTCCCATCACTGAACCCGAAAGGGTTAAAAGGAGGAGTGGTTTATCATGATGGTCAATTTGACGATGCAAGAATGGCAATAACTTTGGCAAAAGCATTTACAGACAGGGGTGGAGTGTTACTTAACTATTTCATGGTCACTGGTTTATTAAAGAATGAAAATGAAAAGATAAACGGAGTTATTGCGAAGGATGTAAACTCAGGAGTAGATATTAATCTGAATGCCAGGTTGATAATAAATGCAACAGGTGTTTTTGCCGATGACGTTATAAGAATGGACAATCCTGCTTCCAAACCTTATATCCGACCGAGTCAGGGGGTGCACATAGTTCTCGACAAATCATTTCTAAATAGTGATTCCGCCATAATGATTCCAAAAACAGATGATGGCAGGGTACTATTTGCCATTCCCTGGTATGATAAGGTTGTAGTTGGAACAACAGATACTCCTCTTGATAAGATCAGCCTGGAACCTGTTGCCCTTGAATCTGAGATAAACTTTATACTTCAGACAGCACAAAAATATCTTGTAAAACCTCCAAAACGGGAAGATATTCTTTGCGTATTTGCAGGATTACGTCCTCTTGCAGCAAATATTGATAAACCTCTGGCTACAAAGGAAATCTCCAGAAGACATAAAATCATTTTATCAAAATCTCAGCTTCTTACCATAACGGGGGGTAAATGGACAACCTACAGACTTATGGCTGAGGAAGTTATTAACAGGGCTATTAAAGAAGGCATCCTTGAAAAGAGAAGTTGCGTCACATCAACACTGAAGCTAAGTGAGTCAGATAAATCTATTCCTGGTAATCGTCTGCATATTTATGGTGATCAGTCTGAAGAAATTGAGCAGATCATAGAAAAAAATCCGGAAATGGGAAAAACTTTAAGTGAGCATTTCCCATATACAAAAGCCGAAATTATCTGGATATGCAGAAATGAAATGCCTCTTGAAATTGAAGACATACTTGCCAGAAGAACGCGTGCGTTGCTTCTGAATGCCCGTGCAAGTTCTGAGATTGCCCCGGAGATTGCAAAAATAATGGCAAAGGAATTGGGATTAGATGAAAAATGGCAGGAGGAACAGGTCAAGATTTACAATCAGTTGGTGGTTAGTTATTTGTAGGCTATATATGTCATCTTTATTTAATAAGAAATATGAAAAAATTTATTCTGGCACTTGATCAGGGAACAACAAGTTCAAGGGCAATCGTTTTTGATTGCAATGGGCTTCCTGTTGCAACATCGCAAAAGGAATTTACTCAGTTTTATCCTCAACCCGGCTGGGTTGAACACGACCCGGAAGAAATCTGGTCAACACAAGCCGGGGTTGCATTGGAAGCAATTACTAAAGCCGGACTTGAGAGTACCAACATTGCTGCTATTGGAATAACCAATCAGCGGGAAACAACAGTAGTCTGGAACAGGAAAACCGGTAAGCCGGTCTATAATGCTATTGTCTGGCAGGACAGACGAACAGCAGATTATTGTGACAAGTTAAAAAATGATGGAGCTAGCAGGAAGATCCTTGAAAAAACAGGTTTAATCATCGATGCATACTTTTCTGCAACAAAGGTACGGTGGATCCTTGATAACGTTAAGGGCGCCAGGAAACTGGCTGAGGATGGACAGCTGGCATTCGGCACGATTGATTCATGGCTGGTCTGGAATCTCACTAAAGGAAAATTGCACCTTACCGATGTGTCAAATGCCTCCCGTACGATGCTATTTAATATTCATTCTCTCTCCTGGGATAATGAATTACTTAAAATCTTTGATATACCTTCAAGTGTGTTACCTGATGTCAGATCCTCAAGTGAGATTTATGGTGAGACATCAGGTCATTTTTCATCGGCAATTCCAATTGCTGGTATTGCTGGTGACCAGCAGTCAGCTTTATTCGGACAGATGTGTATTGACCCTGGCATGGTCAAGAACACTTATGGCACTGGTTGTTTTATGATGATGAACATCGGGAATAAGCCGATAGAGTCAAAAAGCAGACTCCTTACAACCGTTGCCTGGAAAATAGGGAATGAGACAATTTATGCTCTTGAAGGCAGCATTTTCATTGCAGGGGCAGTGGTTCAATGGCTGCGCGATGGGCTTGGAATTATTAAAACATCGGGGGATATTGAGAAACTTGCTGCTAAAGTTAAAGATAGTGGAGGTGTCTATTTTGTTCCGGCATTTGCCGGTTTAGGCGCTCCGTACTGGAACCAGCATGCAAGAGGCACGATAGTCGGTATCACAAGAGGTACTACTTCTGCTCATATCGCCCGAGCTGCTCTTGACAGCATTGCCTACCAGACACTTGAAGTACTTAAAGCTATGCAGAAAGATTCTGGCATTGTAATCCGCGAATTAAGAGTAGATGGAGGTGCAACTGTTAATAATTCCCTCATGCAGTTTCAGTCNNGATCTGCTACAGACCAGTGTTGTCCGTCCTAAAATAACTGAAACAACTGCTCTTGGTGCAGGTTACCTCGCTGGCCTTGCGGTGAAATACTGGGAAAGCATGCATGATATTAAAAGTCAATGGCAGGAAGACCGGACATTTCATCCACAGATATCCGCGTCAGAAGTCAACAC
>PMIG01000074.1 GCA_003157055.1 Bacteroidales bacterium
CCCGCTGAAGTTACTCGCGCAGGCGTTTCTGTAAGAAAACAGCAAACCAGTATGTTGCTCATCTCTGCTCTGTATAGTGAAAATCCGGCATACGATCAGATCTTCCTGCAGAACTACGCTGAAATAAATCTGATCCCAAAACTAAAAAGGGTTATTGGTGTAGGAAGCGCGGGGGCATTTGGCTCCATGACTTATTCGATGCGTATCTGGCTAAAGCCTGATGTTATGTCGGTTTACTCACTTGTGCCCAATGATATAACCTCAGCATTAATGGATCAGAGTATTGAAGCCGCTCCGGGTAAATTTGGTGAACAGGGAGACCAAAGTTTCCAGTATGTAATCAGATATACCGGAAAACTAAAAACCGTAGAAGAATTTGAAAACGTGATTATCAAAGCCGAAGATAATGGTCATTTTCTAAGGCTGAAAGATGTGGCAAGAGTTGAACTTGGCGCTTTGTCATATAATAGCGATCTCAAGGTAAATGGACTCCAGGCAACAAACATTGCCATTAATCAGACATCGGGTTCAAACGCCCGTGAAGTAATTAAGGAATCCTTAAAGGTTCTTGACGAGGCCTCCAAATCGTTCCCTGAAGGAGTACATTATAGCAATATGGTCAATGCCAATAAATTTCTCGATGCATCGATAGAGAAGATAATAAGAACCCTCCTGGAAGCTTTTTTGCTGGTATTCATTGTTGTATACCTGTTTCTGCAGGATTTCCGCTCCACACTTATTCCTGCTATATCAGTACCGGTAGCTATAGTCGGAACTTTCTTTTTTTTGTACCTTTTTAACTTCAGTATAAATCTGCTTACCCTGTTTGCCATGCTTCTTGCAATAGGTATCGTGGTTGACGATGCCATTGTGGTAGTGGAGGCTGTTCATGCCAAGCTTGATCAGGGATACACCTCTGCCCGAAAGGCATCTATTGATGCTATGAGTGAAATTTCGATTGCTATTATTTCTATTACACTCGTAATGGCCTCGGTATTTATCCCGGTTACATTTATTTCCGGCTCATCTGGTGTCTTTTATAAACAGTTTGGTATAACTCTTGCAATTGCTATTATCATTTCCGCTGTTAATGCTCTTACACTCAGTCCGGCGCTAGCCGCAATATTTCTGAAGCCAAAAAATAAAGAAATAAAGAAGAAGGGGGGAATGCAGCAATTTTATACTCTTTTTAATGCTGGGTTCAATGCCGGCAGGGAAAGGTATATTCATTATATTACTTTCTTATCCACAAAAAAATGGATAGTCATAGCAGCTGTTATTCTTTTTAGTGGCGGACTGTTCGTATTAATGAAAACTACTCCTTCAGGTTTTGTACCTGAAGAAGATATGGGTACAATTTTTGTTAATGTCAGCCTTCCGCCTGCCTCCTCTATGGAACGTACCACAATTGTAGTAAACCAGATTGATAGCATTGCACATACTATTCCGGAAATAAATAACGTGTTGCGTATGTCAGGGCAGAACATGATGGCAGGTAGCGGTAGTTCCTATGCAATGGTCATACTTGAACTTAAAAAGTGGGATGAAAGGAAAGGAGTCAGTAATAAGGATGTAATTGAAAAAATAATTAAAAAAACTTCCGGGATCAGAAATGCCGTAATTATGCCTTTTTCATTACCTACAATAATGGGTTTCGGTGTGAGCGGTGGTTTTACATTTGAATTACAGGACAAAGGAGGGCACACAATCAAAGAATTTTACAAGGTGTCCCAGGATTTTCTGGCTGCCCTGAATAAACGTCCTGAAATTCAAATGGCTTACACAACTTTTAATCCGAATTTTCCTCAGTATCTCCTGAGCGTGAATGTATCCAAAATTAAAGAGGCAGGCTTAAATGTAAGTGACATAATGTATGCCATGCAATCTTATTTTGGCGGACTCTATGTCGACAATTTTAATCAGTTTGGCAAACAGTATCGTATTATGATTCAATCCGATGCAAAATATCGGGCAAATGAAGAAGGATTAAATAAAATATATGTTCGTACAGGAAATAATAAAATGGCTCCAATAACTGAGTTTATTACTCTTACCAAAACATACGGACCTGAAAGTATTTCCAGGTTTAATCTGTTTACATCTATGTCTGTCAACGGATCTCCTAACAAGGGATTCGGTTCGGGAGAAGCAATGAAAGCAATACAGGATATGGCAACCCAAACTTTACCAATGGGTTATGGTTATGAGTTTTCAGGCATCAGCCGCGAAGAGCAAAGCAGCGGTTCACAAGCTGTATATGTTTTTATATTAAGCCTTCTATTTGTCTACTTTCTGCTAAGCGCACTTTATGAGAGCTATCTTCTGCCTTTCGCGGTACTGCTATCATTGCCAGTAGGTCTGACAGGAACTTTTGTATTTGCAAAGATTTTTGGCGTAGACAATAATATTTATATGCAGATTTCACTGATAATGCTAATAGGCCTTCTTGCCAAAAACGCTATACTTATCGTAGAATTTGCTTCCACGCGAAGAGAACATGGAATGTCAATAGTAAAAGCTGCTACAGAGGGAGCGAAAGCCCGTTTA
>PMIG01000082.1 GCA_003157055.1 Bacteroidales bacterium
GATAACACAACAAATTTGTAAACCATAACTATTATTGATTCGAAGGGTGCAATATAATATTTTTTATTTTACAATATGCCTGCAATATTTTTTTTTAGAAGAAACTCTACTGTGTCAATTCCGTCAGCATAGTCCCATAGAGCAGGAGCCTGAGCCTTACCAAAGGGGATATGGTTTTTACTGCATATGCATTGTATTTTCCCCTTTAGATTCTCCGTAATTCTTTCTGCTTCATCAAAAGAATTGTAATATTCATAATAGAGAACCGCAACCGGAGAGGATAAACCCTGATTTTCCTTCAGAAGAATGAAGCCTGCATCTGTGAATTTCTCCCTGTTTACTATGTAAATGGCCTTGCTGAAGTCATAATTACTGGCATAACGCTGGTGATTGATTACCCCGGAATATTTATCCCAGGCTTTCAGCATCATGCTGAAGTCATATGCTGACGGGACAAATAGTTTCGAGACATTTCTGCAGCCAAGACCAAAATATGAAAATATATCAGAACCAAGCATTATAAGATCTTCATCTGTCTCGCTGCCATCAATAATGGCAAGGCTTTTCCTGTTTTTCCTGATGATGCTCGGATATTTTCCAAAATAATATTCAAAGTAGCGTGAGCTGTTGTCGCTTCCGGTAGCTATTACCATGTCAAATCCTGAAAGGGTACCTTCAGTAATTTTTATCTTTTCCCTGAAACCGGGATTGATATCGCATAATATTTCGCTGACAAAAACAATAAGGTCGCTGTCTTTTGAACTGGTTTTTGCAATTAAATTATTGCCGGTAATCAGAACCGACAGGAAATCATGGAACCCAACCAGCGGAATATTACCTGCCATTATTACACCGACGTTTACTGGCTCAATATCATCTGCAAGTGATGGGTACATGCCTGTCCATTTAACCAGGTTTTCATGAGTCAGCTCATTGGCAATTGCCTTTATTGCCATCTTTACGTTGTCTGCAGTAAACCAGGGATTCTTCTGATGCTGAGTTTCAATCAGCCTTTTAAGTTCAATAGAATATTCTGTTTCAATACCTGCAAGGGAGTCCCTTAGAATTGATCCTAGTTTGGAAAAAGCATCTATACGTTGATTAATATCCATATTCATAATATTTCGATGCTAATTTAAGGAATTTGAAGATCAGGAAATATTTTTCCATGTTATTCATATATAGCTCTTCAGAGCAAAAAAAAACTGACCCGCATCAGGGTCAGTTTTTATGAAAAGGATAGTAAGATGTTTAATCAATGACTATTTTAATTTAAATGAGATGGGAACTGAATAGTATACCGGTACTGCTACTCCACTCTGGATACCCGGCTTTTCAAAATTAGGAAGGGAATTAACAACTCTGACTGCTTCAGCATCTAGGTCAGGATCAACCCCCTCTATTACCTTTGCATCAGAAACTGAACCATTTGCATTTACTACAAATTTTACAGTTACAATTCCTTCAATTCCTTTTGCCTTTGCTTCTTCCGGATATTTGACATTTGTTTCAATATACTTATGAAGAGCTTCATCTCCTCCGGTGAAAACCGGCATAATTTCCACTTTTTCGAAAGGAGCAGGTGGTGGTGGCGGAGGCGGTGCAATTTCAGTCACATTCACTGCAGGTTTCGTTTTATGACCGCAGGAGGAAAGGGTGACTATCATAGCCAAAATGACTGGCAGAACCATAAGTATCTTAAGGTTTCCCAGCGCTCTGAAATGTGCTTTTGTAATCATGATAATTAGTTTTATTGTTAGTTTAACAATAATAATGTTATTTACATTATTTAATATCAAAGATACAATGAAACAAATAGTTATGCAATTAAATTTTTATAGGATAAGTTGATATCACTATTAACTGATTTTAATTACTATTGGTTTTAACTGACAGGTTGGAAAAACAGAGTAATTAAAAGAATCCTGACCCTTTTCAGGATCAGGATTTAGAAGGTTAATAAAATAGTCTGCTAATGAATTATTTGAGAGAAAAAGTTATTGGAAGCATATACCACACGGCTACAGGTTTTCCATCTTTGATTCCGGGTTTTTCAAACTTTGGAAGCATAGACACTACCCTTATAGCTTCGGCATCAATATCCGGAGCTACGCTCTTTACCACACTGACCTGGTCTATTGTACAATTTGGCTTTACTACGAATCTTAGAACTACTTTTCCAGTTTCGCCATTAGCTTTAGCAGTTTTAGGATACCTTGTGCTATCACCGATGAATTTAAGGAGAGCTGCATCACCTCCTGGAAATACAGGCATTTTATCGATTATTACCCAGGTCGTATCACCGTTTTTAACAGTAAATGGAGGTGGAGGCGGCGGAGGAGGAGGTGCTATTTCACCTGGTTTTGGTACATAATTTACTGGTACTTTCTGATCGCCGGCACTCACTACTGGTACAGGTGGCGGCGGAGGAGGAAGTGGCACTTCAACAGTCGTACTTTCTGCAGGTTTTGTCTTGCCCTTGCAGGAAGAAAAGGCAACCATTAAGATTGCGATTACCGGCAACACCATCAGAAGCTTTAGGTTTGCCAGCATTCCGGAGCGTTTTTTTGTCATCATGATCATTCGTTTTTTAATAAGGGTGGGATTCGAAAAACTATTTGTTATTGTAAATGCTCTCGATCTGTACACCTGATTCATTATAAGGGTCTGGTAGCTGATGACCGGCTCGCCTCTCCTGAGGCATCCTTCATCGGCCTGGTATTCATGGACAGCTCTTAATGATCTGTTGAACAGGTGAATGAATGGGTTGAACCATTGGATCACTTTTACTATTTCAATGAAGATGATATCGAAAAAATGATGATGGTCAATGTGGTTCTGCTCGTGCTTTATTATCTCTTCAGATTCTTCAGACGATAACCTGGAGCTTATGAAGACATATCCAAGAGCAGAGAAGCCAGAGGTATATTGCCCATGGAACCTTATAATATTTCTCCCCTTTTCCTTTTTGCCTGCAATAAGGAATAAAAGTTCAAGAAGATCGAACAGGAGCTTGCATCCGAATAATATCACACCGGAAATATAGATAGTTAAAAAGAAGCGGATGAAATTCCAGTTCCCTGAGGGTACAGTTCCATTAACTCCTGAAGTGTTCCCGGTTATAAGCACCTCAGAAAGCGTCTTCCCGAAAAATGGAATATTGACAGACTTGCTGGTATAGATAGTGATAAAGGGGAGTACCAAGGCTGCCAAAACAGAGAATAAAATAAATATCCTGTTCCGGCTGTAAAGCGTGTCCCTGGTGAGGAGGAGGGAATAGACTACATAGAATGCGCCCAGATAAATGGAGGCCTTTATCATATATATTAATAGTGTATTCATCTTTCAGTTTTTTGTTTTTTTACTTCACCCTCCATTATCTTCATAATCTCTTCCATCTCTTTTATGGAAATCTCTTTCTCCTCTGCAAAAAAGCTCACCATCTTTCCGAATGAGTTCGAGAAGTAGTTGTTCACAAAGGTGTTGAGATGGGATTTTGAGTACTCATCCTTTGATACAATAGGAAAGTACTCGTGGGTTCTTCCATATGCTTTATGATCCACGAATCCTTTTTCCTGTAAGATCCTGACGATCGTGCTTACCGTGTTATAAGCAGGTTTTGGATCGTCAAAACGCTCAAGGATATCCTTAACAAACCCCTTTTTTACCTGCCAGAGGACTTGCATTATCTCTTCCTCAGCCCTTGTTAGTTCTCTCATAATGATCATTTAAATAATTATCCATATCAAATATATAACGAAAGTATTAGTTATACAACTAATTATTTAATTATTTTCAGAATATTTTTGAAAAAGTTAATTAATCTGGATTATTCCTCATTTCCCCGCCGGCCTTACTCTGCCGAAACGGTTACGCGAAAGCGATACTGGCGGATTCATTCCGGGTGAAGCGAGGAATCCTTCATTTCATATATTAATCTTCGTTAAATAATATCTGCACAATTATTACATACATTGTTTTCAGTGAAATATAAAAAAAGTTGTACTTTTATTTTTTTAATTATATTGTATAGAAATGCCATCGGATAAATCCAGATCTCTTAAGATAGGCCTCTTCAGGGAGAACCTGAGGATCGCTATACGTGCAATAAAGTCGAACAAGGTAAGAGCTATTCTTACTATTTGTATTATTGCCTTCGGGATCATGGCGCTGGTTGGTATACTTACTGCTATTGACGCAATTAAATCCTCTCTTACGAACCAGTTCACTATGATGGGTGCAAACTCATTCACTATTTCCTCGCGGGGGATGACTATTCATGTGGGTAATGACCGTATGAGAACAAAGAATTATTCAAGGATCTCTTTCAGGGAAGCTACAGAATTCAAATCGAGATTCAATGAGCCTGCCTGGGTCTCCATTTCATATGTTGCCACCGGCATGGCAACAGTCAAGTACGGATCGAAGGAGACTCATCCTAACATCAGACTTACCGGCGTTGACGAGAATTACCTTTCCGTATCCGGCTATGATATTGATAAAGGCAGAAATTTCAGCAGTGAGGAAATACAGATGTACAAGAGATCGGTACTTCTTGGTTCCGAGATTGCCGGTGAACTTTTTCCATTGGATATCGATCCGGTAGGCAAAGAAGTCTCTGTTGCAGGTCTCAAGCTTCTTGTAGAAGGTGTTTTGAAACCAAAAGGTTCAGGTATCGGCAATCCCGACAGAGCTTGTTTTATGCCTGTCTCTGCAGCAAGAGAGTATTTCTCCTATCCCAATATGAACTTCAACATCACAGTTATGCCCTTCAAATCCCTGAACCTTGATGTACTGGCAGGAGAAGCAGAAGGAGTCTTCAGAATTATCCGCAACCTTGACCCGCGTGATGAATCTGATTTCAACATTTCCAAGAGCGACAATATAGTTGCAATGCTGCTCAAGAACATAAAATTTGTCACCCTTGCTGCTACAATTATCGGAATAATAACATTATTCGGCGCTGCTGTGGGATTAATGAATATAATGCTTGTTTCCGTTTCCGAGCGAACTCGTGAAATCGGAGTGAGGAAGGCGATTGGGGCAAAGCCTGATACCATTAAATACCAGTTTCTGTTTGAATCTATCCTCATAGGACAGTTTGGCGGTATTTTTGGCATTATCCTCGGAATTCTTATCGGTAACATAGTTTCATCCTTGCTGAAATCGAGTTTCGTTATACCATGGATATGGGTGACTATGGGAATTATCGTATGTTTTATTGTTGGTGTAGTATCGGGTTATGCGCCCGCTGTTAAGGCTGCGAACATAGATCCTATTGAAGCTTTAAGATATGAATAAAATTGAGAGATATGGAAAAACATGTAATTCAGGAAGAGCTTAAGAATTGTCCGGGTATTTTCTATTATCCCGATGCAAATAAGCTGGAATTAATCGGAAGGTCTATCCCTGAGAATCCTGAGCTTATCTTCAGGCGCCTTGACGAATGGATTACTCTCCATTTTGAAAAGAACAAGGATCTGAATGTAAGCATCCAGCTTGAATATATAAACAGCGGATCATCGAAGTACCTCTACGAGATACTCAAACGGCTTACAGGATTCGGACGAACGGGCAATACTGTTAAATTGAAATGGCTCTACGAGGAAGATGATGAGGCTATGCTGGAGCTTGGCGAGCATTACCGCGATACTGCCGGCATTCCGCTTGAAATTGAAATGATAGTCTGATATTATATTAGCTATCCTTGTATATCTGNNTAACAAAAAATAAGGGGACCCGATTAAAGTCCCCTTTTATTTTTATTTCTCCAGCAAATGTTTATTTCTCTGTGTCCATGTGAGCAATGAGATCGAGAAGCTTGCATGAGTAACCCCATTCATTGTCATACCAGGCTACAATCTTGACAAAATTATCATTGAGGGAGATACCTGCTTCTGCATCAAAGATTGATGTACGAGGGTCACCCATAAAGTCGCTGGAAACAACTGCATCTTCAGTGTATCCGAGAATTCCTTTAAGCGGGCCTTCTGAAGCTGCCTTCATGGCTTTTTTGATATCCTCATAGCTTGCAGCTTTCTCAAGACGGCAGGTCAGGTCAACAACCGAAACATTGATAGTCGGTACCCTGAATGACATACCTGTAAGCTTGCCTTTCAGTTCGGGGATAACTTTGGTAACGGCTTTTGCAGCGCCTGTCGAAGAAGGAATAATGTTAGCTGAAGCAGCACGCCCGCCTCTCCAGTCCTTATTTGACGGACCATCTACAGTTTTTTGTGTTGCAGTAGTTGAATGAATGGTTGTCATGAGACCTTCAACAATTCCGAAGTTGTCGTGCAGAACTTTAGCAACAGGGGCAAGGCAGTTAGTTGTGCAGGAAGCATTTGAAACAAACTGCATATCGGCCTTGTATTTATTCTCGTTAACACCCATTACAAACATTGGGGTATCATCTTT
>PMIG01000392.1 GCA_003157055.1 Bacteroidales bacterium
AAATTTTGGTTTGCAAAAATATGAATCCTTCTTCAATTAAAAAAATTATCAACAAAAAAGTAACATTTATTGTCATAAGTGGCTAAATACCGATAGAAAAACGCTTTTTACCGAATTTCATTTAGCAGCTTCTATATGAGAATTACTTTTGACATACATTAAATACTTTAGAATTATGAGACAAAGTCATTATCACCACTACAGAGATTATCCCCGCTTCAGGGATAGGGAACATCATCCCAGGGTGAGCATAGGATTATTCTTTATTGTTCTTGGTGTGGCACTTCTGGTTGCAACAAATAATTTGCTAAACCTGGGAAGTGTCAGCAGTTATTTTACCTGGGAGACAGCAATGATCTTCATTGGCGTATTGCTTTTATTAAACCTTCATTTAGTCAGATTAAGGATGAGTACATATCAAGTCCAAATGATATTTAATTGATAAAATTTTTAAAACTTAAGATAATGAGAAATTTATTAACCTGTTTCCTTTCGCTTATATTCCTTGGCTCCTGTGTCAAGCCACCACAGGCAAAAGTTGTTCATGGTGAAAAAATACTTATAATAAATGCAGATGATCTCGGTATGAACGATGAGACTAACAAAGCCATCATTGAGTCATATCGGGCAGGTATTGTAACCAGCACTAGCGCTTTTGTTAGTTTTATTGATCCGATCCAAACTCTTAAACGTATTCATAACGAATATCCTAATTTACCCATTGGTCTACATCTGAATCTCAGCGAAGGGAAGCCGGTTCTTCCTGCCAGTGAAATCTCCAGTTTGGTGGATAAAGATGGTAACTTCTATTCACCTGACAAGATTATCTCTAAGCTGGCCGATATGAAAATTGAAGAGGTACGAAAGGAACTAAATGCACAGGTAAAGCTCTTCCTCTCCTCTGGCGTTCCTCTTGATCACATTAATTGCCATCATCATATTACAGCACTATTCACTCCATTCCACATAGTAATGCGCGAAATTTCGCTTCAGTATAAGGTTCCCATGCGAAATCCTGTTCCATACTCTATTTATCAGAAAATGAATGTGAATAGTGGTGGCGGATCGTCATTTGCAGGTAAAAAAATGATCACTTATGGTATACTACATCCGTTTAAATCTATTCCTATGATGAAAAAGGTAGGTCCGACTGCGTTTATTGAACAGGAAAAAATTGACAAGGAGGCTGGAGTTGGTATGCCTGACTGGTTTATTGATGCCTTTTTTGAAAATGCTACAGTAAATGATTTGAATTCAATTATACACCAATTGCCAGAAGGAATTTCCGAACTTATGTGTCATCCTGTCAGACTTGGAGAGGGTAAAGTTCTTTCAAATCCGGATGTTAGAAAGAATCTGGAGGCATGTCATGTGAAGCTTGGCAACTTTGATTCGGTTCGGAAATAGCTTGCACATAACGGCCCGGCTATATGGAGAGGTTGCGTTACCCGACGCAGCATCCGGCTACGTCCCTGTGTATAAGTTGACAAATAGTCCCGGTGCAAGGAGGGTATGGCGCATTTTTTGCCGTCATGGTACAATCTTTATCAGGTTCTGGAGCGATCGCGGTACAAACTTCATTGGGTTACGAATAAGTCACGTTTGCAAAACTGAGTCGAAGCCGCCTAGCGCAGCGTCGCGGTACAAACTAGATCGAAGCCAGATATTAGTCACGGTGTAGAAATTTTATTACATTCAGATGAGCGCATCCGGGTTTGAATCTATTAACGAATTTGTCTTACGAGCAGGAGCAATTTGCAAAAAATGTGACAAGCAACTTACCCATATTGTCCGTGTTAGCATTAGTTATTTAAGGCTTTATTAAATATTCTGATATCCAAAGAGAATTCGAAATATCTTTGGACAATCTTGTAATCATAATAATATTGGAATGGCCTTGCAAGGTAACTTTTTTCAAAAGGAGTTAAGCCGAATCCGTATCGAACTCCAAAGCCAAATTTATTGGATGGGCTAAAAGTGATACCAGTCAGTATCGAAAATTCGAGCTGTTTCTGATCAGGTTCTTCGTTAGACTGAAAAATGTTAATGTAATAATCTTTTATTTTAGAGGAGATTAGATAACATATCTCTGGCCCTAATTCAAAATTAACATTATGAATTGGTGAAACATAGAATAAAACTGGCATAGAAAAATAATTGTTTCTATAGATAACCTGCACACTAGTTACACCGGAAACCCAATCAAAATTGTAACCTTTGACGATAAATCTAGGTTCTATTGTAACTCCAAATGATTTATTAATGTGGTCTGAAACTGTAAACCCAATCGCATACGAATATCTTGAACTAATTCTATTGTCAGTTGTCGCAGGATTTTCAGTGTACCTTGCACCAACAATTAAGAAACTGGGTTTTAAACCTATTGATAATTCTTGAGCAACACATTTAAATAAAATAGTGAAGCTTATGAGCGAAACAAAAGCTATTTTTTTCATACTATATGTTTTCATACTAACTGAGTAGGACCTAATTAATTAGTGCTAACGGCCCGGCGGTTTAATTAGGTGCCGTCGGAGCCTGCACAGAGCGGTAGCGAAGGGTCGCGGTGCCGAGTTTTTTGCT
>PMIG01000354.1 GCA_003157055.1 Bacteroidales bacterium
ATGATGCACCAGCATACCATATCATTAAGAGTGATGTCTTGTTTTTCAGTGCCGGAGACTATACTTTTCTTTATTGTTTGTCTTGCCTGAAGCAAGCCTCTTACATCTGCGCTCATGTGATGAGTCAGCTGTGCCGAACTTTGCAGTGAAGAATGCATTGCTTTTGCGATGAGCTTTCTGATGTTGCTCAGTGGTTGTTCTGTGAATTCAACGCCTGTCCCAGCTTTAGCTGCGGGAGAAATGGCAGAACCTGCAGTAACTGCCTCAATATCGCTTACAACTATCCTTCCGTTAGGTCCCGACCCGTTTATGATGGTGTAATTAATCCTTTTGCTTTCAGCAAGCTTTTTAGCCCTTGGTGATATCTTTATCATTGAATCAGGCAAAATTGCTGCAGAACTTATTGACGATCCGCTTTTTATTACTTCCGGTTCATTTTTAGAAGCTGTTTTAGGATTCTCATTTTTGACAACCGATACTCCCGGAACGAATTCTGCTGTTGATTCACCAGGCTTACCGATCACTGCCACATTAACCAAAACAGGTACTTCAGCGCCATTGTCAAAAAAAGTTTCTAGAAGGGTACCATCGGCAGGAGATTCCAGTTCAAATGCAGCTTTATCTGTTTCGTACGAGAAGAGCAGGTCGCCTGAAGAGACTGTATCTCCCCTGGATTTAAACCAGCGGGTTATAATGCAGGTTTCAACTGACTGCCCTTGTTTCGGCATGATTATGGGTATTGCCATTGTCGGATTATTATTTGTTTTTATTTTGTTTCAGCATTTTCGGCTGGAAATCTGCTTGTTATTATAAGTTTAACTAAACTATTTATTCTTATATATGAACATATTATAAATCAATAGATACAAAATTAAAATAATTATCTTGTATTTACAAGTTAATTATTATATATTTACAAAAAATTGCAGGACAATGACACCGGTAAAAAATATTCCACGACACCAAAAGCTATACGAGGTTCTGCGCAAACATATTTCAGATGGTCTGTACAGGGAGGGAGACCTGCTTCCTTCCGAGAATGAACTTTGCCATCTCTTCGGGATGACAAGACCGACAGTAAGGCAGGCATTAAGCACGCTTGCCAATGATGGTTATATAAAGAAGCACCAGGGGAAAGGAAGCATTGTTCATCACCTTCCCAGGGAGATAGGCATTCTTTCTGTTTCCGGGACAACCTCTGCCATAGGTGACCGTAACCTTCAGACTGATATTATAATCAGGCCTGTGCTGATTCCCTGGCCTGATAACTTCATATTCCCGCTTTCAGAAATCGAGAAAGAGTCAGGTTGTATATACATGGAACGGCTCAGGTTCCTCGAGGGTGTGCCTATTTTTTACGACATCACTCACATAGCGAATATGAATCTTCCCAGGATCACTTCACGACAGTTCGAAAACAGGTCACTCTTCATGATATTGCGTGAGCACTATCATATTGAGATAAAGGGGGTAGAGCAAAGGATAAAGGCAATCCCTGCATCACTGAAAATCAGCAGATTTCTTAACCTTAAAAAGGGAGAACCAGTGCTTCACCTTGAAAGAAAGCTTGAAACAAATAACCCGGTTCTTTTTCTCTATTCATCCATCTTCTGCAACACTGAGAAATATTCTATTTTTGGCAGATTCTGACAAATAATTAGTCCAAATATAGCCTGGGCAATGAATAAGTGTACATTATACACTTTATGGTTGTTTTAAAGAATTTCTTGTGAGGGCTGAAGCCCCCGTTAGTGGGTATTATCTTTTATGGATATGATTGCCGTATTCAATCACGAACCTGAGCAAGGGTTAGTGAATGCTCTGTCAAATAACCCCGGACCTGAGCAAGGGTTAGTGAATGCTCTGTCAAATAACCCCGGACTTTAGTCCGGGGTGTAGGATACAATAAGAAAACGGGCTTTAGCCCTCATTTCTTCACTATTAATCTCAAATAACTATCCTACTTCAAAAAGAATCTATAAATTAGTATGATCGATCAGCACCATCCGGTGTTTGTCGAAGAAACAACATATTATTTTATAAACCATATTATACCAATTTATGGAAAATAGTAATAACCAATGGTCCAGGCGNNNNGATGGTTTCATAAACCTGCCTGGTGTCGAAGTGGTAGCCGGTTGTGACGTATATGGAGTAAAACGCAGACGATTTGAGAAGAAAGTGAATGAATTCTATGTGAAAGCAGGGAAGAAAGTGAAAGTTGAAACTTACGAGAAGTACCAGGAATTGATTGCCAGGAGAGATATTGATGCAGTTGTAATTGCCGTACCCGATCATTCACATGCAATGGTGGCTATCGCAGCATGCAAGGCAGGCAAGGATGTTTACCTTGAAAAACCGATGACCTTTACTATTTTTGAAGGACAGCAATTACTGAAGGTTGTCAGGGAAAATAAAAGGATCCTGGCTATCGGCAGCCAGCAGAGATCTGATCCCAACTTCCAGCATGCCGTAAACCTGGTACAGACCGGAGCCATTGGGAAAATAATAACTGTGAATGCCTACGTAGGGGCACCTCCGACTCCATATAACCTCCCGGAAGAACCGATCCCGTCAGATCTGAACTGGGATTTGTGGCTTGGTCCTCTGCCAACGCCAATCCATTTCAACAGCCAGCTCGATCCTCCGATAACTCTTGATCCTCCTAAGGAAGAAGAATTCTGGGGAGCATGGCGATGGTATAAAGAAACGGGTGGTGGCTTCACAACTGACTGGGGCGCTCACATGTTTGATATCGTGCAATGGGGACTTGGTATGGATAAAAACGGCCCGGTGGAAATATCTCCGATCGGCGACGGAACTGAATTCATGAGATTCAAATACGCTTCCGGAACAGTAATGACCTCCGAGCCATTCAATGATCAGAAGACCAAAGGCGTCAAGTTCTGGGGCGAAAGCGGATGGATAGAAGTTGCAAGAGGTTTTTTCAATGCTTCCGATCCCAAATTCAACCCCCCGGCTACAGCACAGGCTGATCCTAACGTTCCTTATGAGACAAAAATACCCCACCAGGTGAACTTCATCGAATCGGTACGTTTGCGCAATGA
>PMIG01000135.1 GCA_003157055.1 Bacteroidales bacterium
GAAGGTTCCAGGTAGTTATGATCGATGAACCCGACCGTGAGGACACAATATCCATATTGCGCGGAATACGCGAGAAATATGAGACCCATCATAAAGTCATTATCCGGGACGAGGCAATAATTGCAGCAGTCGATNNCTTCCCGACAAGGCCATCGACCTTATTGATGAGGCTGCGGCAAAACTCAGGCTCGAAATGAATTCCGTGCCTGAAGAGGTTGATGAGGCACAGAGATCAATTACGAGGCTCGAGATCGAAAGGGAAGCAGTAAAACGTGATGGTGATAAAGTTAAGGAAGAAGAAATTTCACGTGAACTTGCAGAATTACAGGCAAAAAGAGATGATCTGAATGCAGCCTGGAAAACTGAAAAAGAAATGATCAGCTCAATGCAGTCGAAAAAAGAGGCTGTCGAATCTCTCCGTACCGAAGCCGATCAGGCTGAAAGAGCAGGTGACTATGGTAAAGTTGCCGAGATAAGATATGGTAGGATAATAGGACTTGAAAAGGAAATAACCGAGCTGAAGGAAAAGATCGAGAAAAAAAGAAGCAAGGGCTCCCTGATCCAGGAAGAAGTAAGGTCGGAGGATATTGCTGAGATCGTTTCAAAGTGGACAGGAATACCTGTGTCCAGAATGCTCGAAAGCGAAAAAGAAAAGCTGCTCCGTCTTGAGGATGAGCTTCATAATAGAGTTGTCGGACAGGATGAAGCCATCAGAGCCGTTGCAGATGCCGTTAGAAGATCAAGAGCCGGACTTCAGGACCAGAAAAGACCTGTAGGATCATTTATTTTTATAGGCACCACGGGTGTGGGAAAGACAGAGCTTGCCAGAGCTCTGGCAGAGTTTCTTTTTAATGATGAGAACCTGTTGACACGGATCGATATGTCGGAGTACCAGGAAAGACACTCGGTTTCACGGCTTATCGGCGCACCTCCCGGATATATTGGTTACGAGGAGGGTGGCCAGCTTACGGAAGCTGTCCGTCATAAGCCGTATTCAGTTGTTCTTCTCGATGAGATCGAAAAAGCGCACCCTGACCTTTTTAACCTCCTTCTCCAGGTGCTTGACGAAGGCAGGCTGACTGACAACAAAGGGAGAACGGTGAATTTCAGGAATGTCATAATCATCATGACCTCAAACCTCGGATCTGATATAATAAGGGACAGGATGGAAAAGTGGAACAACAAAATGCCTGAGAAGGAAGAGGAGCTTTTAAGGAACGATATATTCGCGCTGCTGAGAAAATCGATGAGGCCGGAATTCCTTAACAGGGTTGATGAGATTGTAATGTTCAAGCCGCTTAACATAGAACAGATCCGGGAAATAGTTATCATTCAGATTGACAGGGTAAAAAAGATGCTCCAGGAACATAATATTGAGCTTAAAATAACCGATGAGGCAGTTAGCTGGATTGCAGAAAAAGGGTTTGATCCTCAGTCAGGAGCAAGACCGGTAAAAAGGCTGATTCAGAAAGAAATAATAAATGAACTCTCAAAAGAGCTGATTGCAGGCAAAATCCCGAGAGATGCTGTTGTAAAGGTTGCAATTGAAAAAGGTAAGATTGTATTTAAGGTTTAGAGCCGGTTCCCGGTCACCGGCTACCGGTAGCCGGTGAATCACCTCATAGACCTGATGCATGCATCGAGGTCATCGTAAATCTCAAATACAGTTTGCAGGTGAAGGGTTTGAAGTACCCTCATTACTGCAGGTTCTGGATTAGCAAGCTTAAGTGTGCAATAATTGTTGCGGGCACTCTTCAGGACTGAAAGGAGGCATCCGAATCCTGAACTGTCTATATATCCAATACCCTTGAGGTCGAGAATGACTTTTGAAACTCCATTGCCGAAGAGCTTGTTGATCTCTTCCCTTAATTCATCAGTGATTAGGGCATTGATCCTGTCGACACTGAAAGTGACTATATCGATCTTGCCCCTTTTTTCGACGTTGATCATCTATCTCATTTTTATTCCGTTGATTAACAGATCATCCAGCTCCTTAACAGCTTCAGCAGTGTCGTTTCTGAACCTGTCGATATAAGACTGGTATTTCTCAGTTTCCTTTCCTTCTTTGGCCTGCAGTTCTAATGTCTTAAGCAGGTCGGCAAGGTCTCTCATGCCCATTATTGCAACTGACGATTTTGCTTTGTGTGCCAGCAATCCGAGAGAAGTATAANNGTGAAATTCAACGACCTGTCCCCTGAACATCTCCACAATCTCCCGGACCGTCTCAATGTCGCCACCTGATACGGAATCGAGGTATTCAGTATTTATGAACTTGTAATCCATAACGCCAGAAAATATAGGATCAATTTATACGAATGCAAAGAATAGTACAAATATAGCCAAATTTTTTATCCGCATAGATTTCCAATAGCATTAAACGTTTCTTGAAAATAGAAATAAGTGTTAAATTTATAGCGAGAAAAAAATATGTTATGAAGCATATAAAGTATTTCCTGACTTTGTTTTTCATTTTCAGTTTCTCCATCNNTGGCGAGGCTTTCAATGAATATGTAAAGGCAGGTATCTATAACAGTTCAAATCCTGAACTGAACTACAAAACAGGTGTTTCAGCCTTGTTTTCAGATAACAAGGAAAGAGCTTCCGAATTCTTCCTTAAGGCACTTCAGTATAAAAGCGGCATAACTAATGATATCCTTCTGCTGACAGGTCACTCGCTTCAATTTGCCGGCAAATATGCCGAGGCAATTGAAAAGCTTACCAGCTACCTTAATTCCCCGGGGAAAAAATCGGAGCAGAATATTTCAGATGCAAAAAGGTATATTGAGGAATGCAATTCTGCAATCATCATTACAAAAGATACTCTCAGGATCGAAATAAAGAACATCGGG
>PMIG01000186.1 GCA_003157055.1 Bacteroidales bacterium
ATTGAACCTCATGGCGCTGTTGCATGGAGAGGACTGGAAATATATCAGGATGTTTTTCAAGCTGCTGATCTGCTTGCAGTATCGCTTGAAACTGCACATCCGTCAAAATTCAATGATGAACTGAGCCGTATTCTTGGTTTTTCTTCCGAAATGCCTGATTCGCTCATGAATGTAATCGATAAGACAGAAGATTTTATTAAAATTGAAAATAATTATCAGAAGCTGAAGGAGTTTATCCTTAAGCATTAATAAAGAAATTATGTACATAGTTTGTTCCGACCTTGAAGGTGTCTTCGTTCCTGAGATATGGGTAAATGTATCAAAGCACACCGGCATAGATGAGCTTAAGCTTACAACCCGGGATATAAGTGATTATAATGTGCTTATGAAACGACGGATTGACATACTGGCTCAGAATAAGCTCACAATTGATGATATCAGGCATGTGATTTCGTACATTAAGCCATTGCCCGGAGCGGCAGAATTTATTTACTGGCTTCGGAGAAAGACACAGTTAATAGTAGTCTCAGATACATACGAAGAATTTGCAGGACCGCTAATGGAAAAGCTGGGGCTTCCCACATTGTTCTGCAACCACCTTTCAATAGACCAACTCGGAAATATCACCGGTTATAACCTGCGCCAGGAAAATGGCAAGATGAAAGTCGCCGAGGCGCTGCAGAATCTTAATTATAAAGTCATTGCTATCGGCGATTCCTATAACGATATAAATATGCTCCGTAAAGCTGATCTTGGATTGCTTTACAGACCTCCGCAGAATGTTGTGGATGATAATGCCGATATTCAGGTTGTCGGTTCATATGATGAACTTAAAGATATTATCTTTGAGCGACTTGAATACTGATCCGGGACTGATTAATGCAACAGTCGATACCCTGTTTATTTTTTATTTATATTTACTCCTGATAAATGTGAAAATAAATTCAGGATATGATTCCGGCAATATCGAAAAACAAGATTGTTCCGGGGCTTCTTGCCCTTTTAAGAATTCTAATAGGATGGCAGTTCCTCTATGAAGGGCTTATAAAACTGCTCGATCCTGCATGGAGTTCACGACCTTATCTGGAAGGATCAAGGTGGATATTTGGGGATATTTTTCGCTGGATGGCCTCAGGTGCCTCAGGGATCCATATAATTGATTTCCTTAACGCCTGGGGACTAACTGCAGTTGGCCTTGCACTGATGCTTGGATTATTTACCAGGCTGGCTTCATGGGCCGGTATCATTATGCTTTCGATGTATTACCTTGCCTACCCTCCTTTCGCGGGTTACAGCTATGGCGCTGTAAATGAAGGCAGCTATCTTATAGTCAGCAAAAATCTTATTGAACTTGTTGCTCTGCTGGTCCTTGCTTTTACCAGGTCCGGGAACTTCTTCGGACTTGATATGCTTCTTAAAAAGAAAAAATCCGAGATTAAGCCGGTTAGAAAAGATGAACCGGAATCTGACACTATTCCTGAGCCTGTAAATAAAAGGAGGGAATTACTGAAAGCTCTTGCAGGGTTGCCGTTCCTTGCAGGCTTTACGGGGGTGTTTCTTAAACAATTGGCTGAACCAAGTGCAGATGCAATCTCAGGGGCCACATTGCCAAAGGTGACATACAAGCATATATCCGAACTGAAAGGTGAGCTCCCAAAGGGTAAACTTGGCAATCTTGAGATAACCAGGATGATCATGGGCTGCAACCTGATAGGTGGATGGGCACATGCCCGCGACCTGCTCTATGCAAATACTCTCTTCAAGGCCTACAATACAAATCAGAAAATACTCGAGACCTTTCACCTTGCCGAAATGGCAGGAATAAATGCAACATTTATCACCAACTCCGATTACCCGATATTCAATAAGTACCTCAAGCNNACCTTAAGCCTGATAACTTCTTCGGCGACATTGACAAGGCAATCGGTAACGGAGCCAATACGCTATATATTCAGGGTGGTGAAGGCGACAGGTATGTCAGAGAAGGAAATGTAAAAAAGCTCGGGGAAGCTATTGAGTATATTAAAAAGAAAGGATACATGGCAGGAATCGGAGCACATTCCCTGGAGGTGATCAAAGCAGTCGAAAAAGAAGGTATCCCGGTAGATTAATATGTCAAGACACACCATAATGATAATTACTGGTCAGCTCATCCTGAATCCCAGAGAGTCGAATGGAGCGTTGATTACAAAAGGTATGACGACCACAATATGATACATGATAATATGTTCGACCTTTTTCATGAAAAGACGTCTGAGCTCATGAGGGGGATAAATAAGCCATGGATTGCATTCAAAGTGCTTGCCGGAGGAGCTATAGAACCGAAAGACGGGTTCCGATTTGCATTTGAGAACGGAGCCGATTTTATATGTGTCGGGATGTTTGATTTCCAGATAGTAGATGATGTCAATACGGCAGCACAGGTTCTGTCGGAATTGAAGAACAGGCAGAGACCCTGGTACTCCTGATTCCTTATTTTAATATTTCAGAAGTGTATTTATCGGCAATGTCTGCCTGATCCTTAGCCAGACCGGATATTATTACCATTGTATCTTCGTACCAGGAGAGGAAGACTGTACCGTTATACCCGTCTGAAATAACACATTTTACATTATTTGATTCTACAAGATCAACGCCGGCAGCAGAAAGGTAGGCTTTGCCTGTTTTGAGTGCTTCCTGAGGTGAATTGAATTTTATCAGGTAAATGCTGAAGTTATCTGTTCCTACAATGTAATCAGCCTTAAATGCCTTATTCAGAAACTCATGTCCCAGGACGCTTTCATTTATAAAAGTCTCTTCGTTTACTTTCCTGTTTTCGTCAGGAAATTTTGAAAGAAGCGCAGGCATGTCAGTCTCTCCTCCTAGCATGTTTGCAACGATCGAGGCAAGCGATTCTTCGGAATGAAGAGTTTTAGGCTTTACTGAATAGGTCCTGATCTTCACATAGTAATCTCCTTTGAAAAAATTAATAGCGCCGCCTGTAATATATCCCTGTGAACCCAGGCTGACAAACCTGAAGGCAGAAGATCGTTCTGACGCATAAATACCAAATGCCATTGTATGATCGCTATGCCTGTAAATTTCAAGCTTTATAGTCTCTTTGCCCTTCTTATATTCTATGACATGGAGATCAATAAATCCAAGAGCCACATATGCATCGGCGGCACCATCTATAAAGCTCCACAGATCGGTATTTGTATATACCGGATACTGTGTCGATTTTTTGAAGCCTTCAAGCTCGGGAAATGAAATATCCTGACCCAATGACACTACTGCGATAACGATAAAAATGAAACCCGTGAGAATTTTTTTCCCCATCTTTTATGAGTTTTTTATTCATTTTATAATCAGGCAAGAAAACCTGAAGGAACATTCACCAGCCTTGAAACATCAGATATCCTTTCGTGTATGCTGAAGTTTCTGGAACATTTTATATTACAAGACCCGCAATTGCCGCATGGGTCGGCGGTAGTGCCAAGTTCCGCGAGAAGATTCTGAGCCATGGAGGGCATCGAATATCCATATGCGTACATATAAGCCCGCATGAGATCCGGAATAGGAAGTTTCTTCCTGCACGAAGGTACACATTGCATGCAGCCGGAACAGAAAAGTCCTGGAACTGAGTTATCGGCAAGCAGGTCGTTCTTTTCCTGATCGCTGAGGCTAATATCCTCCAGTATTTTAGCATTCAGTTCAAGCTGATCGAAGTTTGTCATGCCCGGGATAATAGAATGGACATCCGGGTTTGAAAGAACCCATTTCAGGGCAGCTGTCGTATTCATAGGCTTTGTTCTTTCACGGTCGAGATATCCTCCTCCTGCAAGTGTTTTCATTGCTACTATTCCGATACCAGCATTTCCGGCTTTTTTAATTGCGATGTTAAGATCGGCAAGGTATGCTACTTTGTAATTATACTGGGTAAGAATAACGTCCCAGTTATCGGTATCGGCTGCGGCACTGATCATTGCGGGTTCATTCCTGTGTGTTGAGAATCCCATGAACCTTATTTTGCCTTCCTTTTTCAGTTTTTTCATGGAATTCACAATAGGTTTATATTCAAGAAGTTCAGGATTACTCACATCATGGATATACAGAATATCGACATAATCCATCTGTAATCTTGAGAGGCTGGTATTGAACATTTCAAGGAATCTTTCAGGGGTTGTTTGGTCGTTTGGCTTTCCCTCCCTGTCGGTATTTGGCTTAACTTTTGTAGCCAGGATAAATGACTCACGCTTATAATCCTTAAAAAACTTCCCAAGCATGAGTTCATTATTGCCACCCTGGTAACCGTTAGCCGTGTCAAAAAGCCTGATGCCCTTGTCATAAGCCGCTTTGCAGAGTCCGGGATTATCGGATCTCATAACGCCAAAACTTATAACAGGAACTTTCAGCCCGGTTTTTCCAAGTGTCCTGTAAATAATGTTATTCTCCTGGAAGGAAGCAGCTGCCCTAACCAGTTTGGGAGAAATGGCGACCATTCCTGCGCCGGCAATTCCTGTTTTAAAGAAATTTCTTCTGTTAATTTCTTTCATTCTGACATTATTTAAGGTCTCTTATGCGCACTTCTATATCAGTATTTTTCAGTAAATCGACAATCTCGCTTGTTTTTGTATCGCCGAAATGGTACGGATAAAGTATTTTTGGCCTGAAAGCGATGGCAGCATCGGCAACCATGGCCGGGGTCATTGAATAAGGCAGATTCATAGGCAGGAAAGCGACATCGATATTCTTCAGTGCCTTCATCTCCGGAGTATTCTCAGTATCACCTGCAACATAAATACGCTTGTCACCGAAAGTGATTATATATCCGTTCCCGTTTCCCTTAGGGTGGAAAGGTTGTCCCGGAGCACGCATGTTGACGATATTATAAGCCGGCAAAGCTTCCACCTCAATTCCATTGATATTCTTTCTATCCCCGTTTTTCATTACCTGCGCCGATGGCAGTGTGGAAAGCGAAGCTTCATTGCATATAATTACAGTTTCCTTTTTGCTGAGCTTCCTGATCAGACTGGAATCCAGATGATCGAAATGTTCATGAGTAACAAGAACCAGATCAGCCTTCGGCATAATGCTATAATTACCCATCGAGCTAACCGGGTCAGTATAAACGATGAAGCCGTTCATATTGAACATCAGTGATGCATGTCCTATAAAATGCATTTCAATAATACCTGACGAGGAGGTTAACCTGTCGGAAGAAGAGTTGCCCTGAGAAAATGTTGGAACAGTCATTGTCAAAGTTGTTAAAAATGCAATAATTTTCACAATCATAGCCAAAGATTTGGTTAAAAATTATTAAAGTAATGAGTAAAACAGACAGGCATCATTCAGTTCTGATACCCATAACCAGTATATCATCAATCTGAGGTACCTGTCCCATCCAGTCCTTAAGGTTCTTTTCGAGGAGCTCCTTCTGTTTATTCATCGGGTAATCCTGGATCTCAAGGATCAGCTTTTTAAAGTTTTTCTTCATGAACTTTCGTCCATGTTCACCTCCGAACTGATCGATATATCCATCTGAGAAAAGGTAATATGAGATACCTCTTTCAAGCGCCCAGTCGTAGAAAACAAAATCCTCGTTCATTCTCGAAGATATACCGATAGGCATTTTGCTAGCATATATTGTTTCGAGAAGGTACTTGCCATTCGACATTGTTCCGTCCGGTCTTTCATCAGACTCTTCTGCATAAATGGCTGCTTCATTCTCTGCCAGGCGCCTTACCCTGAAACATGGATTATAAGCACCCGAGAATTCAATCCTCTGCTTTGTAAAATCGATTACCAGCAGCGCCATATCCATGCCATCTTTTGCTTCATCATCGCCGCCTACTTGCTTCAGTGAATCTGTTATATGCAGCCTGAGCTGGTTTAGAATGGCATCGGCACGAGGAGCCGGCTGCTTGCCAATTATCTCATCGAGGAACGACATGCCGAGCAGGCTCATGAAGGCTCCCGGAACACCATGCCCCGTACAGTCCGCTGCAACTACATAAAGTCTTTCATTCTTTTTAGTCATCCAATAGAAATCTCCGCTGACAATATCACGCGGCTTGAACAGGACAAAATAGTTCTTGATGTTATCTGAAAGCACCTTCTGTGAAGGAAGAAGGGCCATCTGGATCCGGCTTGCATAATGTATGCTTGATTCAAGCTCTTCCTTCTGTTTTACAACAACGGCAGTACGTTCCGCAACAACACCTTCGAGCCTTATATTTTCATTTTTCAACCTTTTGGTGTAAGCGGCAATTATCCCGAATATAGCCAGAATGGTCGCAATTATATAAAGAATTATCATCCATGTTGTCAGGTACCATGGCTTAAGAATGCTGAAGCTATATGAAGCTTCAGAGGTTTCTATATTTGTGAATGTCAGTCCTTTAACATGGAAAGTATATTTTCCGAATGGAAGGTTTGTATAATCCTTATAGCTTACTTTATCCCATTTCGACCAGTCGTTATCAAATCCGTCCAGCTTGTAGCTGTAAAGGATATCCTCCTCCTGTATCATATATGGAGTTGTCCAGTAGAATGAGAGGGAGTTATATTTATAGTTAAATTCCTGTGGCTTTGGTAAAGGATCAAAATTTACCGGATATCTTCTGTTATCAGAATCTACCTTCACGAAGTTATCGGCCATAATAACTGAGCTTGTGCCACGAGCAAGCTTTAAGATTTTTGTAAAGAGGGTCCGGGCACCGGGTACAGTCTCAGTCAACCTTGATTCGTCGACTACAAATATGGACTTTGACTTCGGCAACCAGGTTCGTCCGTCAATAGATGCCACAAATGAAAGACTCCCCTCAGGAATAAGCGCCAGCGTGCCGCTTTTATGCTTTACTATTGAGTCATTACGATGTTCGAAAAAGATATCATTATATCTTTCTTCCTTGGTTGTAACCCATAATCCACCGTACGGGCTATTAAAAAATCCATCGATATATTTGTTTTTTGAATATCCCCCGGTCAGGTTGTCACATGGTTCCCATGAATCGTTCTTTTTATTCAGCTTGAAAAGACCAATGCTGGTCGACAGGACAACCTCTCCGTTTATCTTGTCAAGGCAAGTAAGACTTACGTCAGGTATCCCTTTTTCAGGAGTGTACCTGATCTGCTGGGTTCCGTTGAAAGGCACCTTATACAGACCGTCAGGGTATTTGTACATCAGGATAAGGTCGCCATTATCCAGCTCGCTCATATAAAGGATCATTCCATCAGCCCCGGAAATGTTATTGATATATTTCCAACGGCCATTTTCGTAATCAAGAATAATAAGTCCCTGGGCTTTCTTCCCGAAGAAGAATCTGTTTGGTTTTATTTTAGATTGCAGTATACTTCTTGCAATAAATCCGCTTTTGATTGTTTCAAGATCTGTTATGATTTTATTGCCTTTTATGAGAGATATAATTCCGTTTTTTTCGATCTTGTAAACTCCATCAATACTTCCTGCCAGGAGGAAGCTGTCTTTTTCAACAGTGGTCTTTATTAAAGGAAATATCTCAGACGAAATATTATTGAACAACTTATAGACAACAGTTCCGGAATCAGTAACCATACTCTTGAATAAGCCAATATTGGTTGCCACATATGTCGAACTATTGAATTCGCAGAAACTATTGATGCTGCCCTTAACTCCTTCCTTTTCAGAAATCTCGGTAAATGGCAGGTTTACGTAGATCTTAGTTATCGAAGCCGTGGTGCATATCCACAATTCCGAATTAACTTTTGGATCTCCATATAGAGCGTAAACTGAATTGTCGAGCATGTTTGTATTCTGTGCAGTCCAGTGTCCAATGTATTTACCACTCTTATCAAATTCAAACAGGCCATCGTCCATTGTTCCAAAGATGTAATCGCCCGTAAGGAGCTTTACTCCGTTATAAATACGGCCATTTTTGAATGTACGGAACATATCAGGATCAATGAAACTGCTATCAACGACCCCTGTGGAGTAGTTGTAACGGTAAATACTTGCTTTATCTGTCCCGACAATGACTTCATTATCTGAAAATGGCAGAATTGACAAACATGTCTTTAATTTGAAAAAACCCCCGCCCCGCATCTGAATTATTTTTCCTCCTGTATACTCAAATATTCCAAATACATTGCTCCCGAGCATTATCTTGCCATTGATCAGGAACATCCTCTCAAATTGCCTGTAGCCCAGCCCCCTCAGGTTAATATAACTGAGACTGTCATTTTTTGCATTATAAATGATCAGGCTTCTGCGGCTCATGAAGTATACTATCGAATTTTGGATTATAATTGACTGGATTTCCCCGATCGAAAACCTGGAATCTGCATTTCCCTGGACAACTGAAGTATCCTTTCCGGCATAAGTTAAATCTGCAGCCGTTGCAATTCGTGGGGTTAAGGAAACATAAACCTGCTTGCCGGTGGAATCAGGTTCAATATATCCGAATTCACTGGCTCCTCCCAGGTATATTATTCCATTGTCATCGGCGCAAAGTGCCCTTACAAATGTCTCATTTTCAGGGTTGAGCGGAATAGTTGACCATTTACTGCCATCGAACCTTATGACAAGGTTATTATCATTGCCAAAATAAATTACCCCGAATTTATCCTTTGTAATACAATAGTTATTATCCGAGCCTTTGGTTACCTGCATAGGGTAACTTTTAGAAAGAGGAGTTCCAAACTTATTTACCTGTGCGGACAATACGGTAAAAATAAGGTTCACTATCAGAAAAACGGCGAATCTTTGCATATCGTTTTTTATATTCGTCAATTAAATTAGCTATAAAAATACGAATCTTATTATTTTAATCAAATTTATTATCCGCACTTTCGTTTTATACTGAAATTTTAATAACTTGCTCCGGGAATTTAGGTACAGCGTTAATTATTTAACACTGATGCGTTTAGGGAAATTTAAACAAGTAAAATTACTTGTGCTTTTTATGGCTTTTGCTACCACTGTGGCGAGTCAGACTTCCAGGAGTTTCAGATATTCATTCAACACTGGCGGTAAGGAAAATACTGTAGTATCAACTGATCACTCTCTTATCATAAATTACACATTATCAGAGCTTAATCTCACATCATTCACTACTACCGATGGAACTTATTTCAGGGCAAGCATACCCGGTCATATACCCACTTCGGAGGTAGGCAAACCTGAACTTCCGGTTTTAAGCCGGCTGATAGAGGTTCCCCAAGGATATTCATGCAAGGTGATGATCTCTGGCGTGAGTGCAACAGAAATGAAGCCTTCAAGGAGACGGATCACAGGCGTTTTATACCCGGTTCAGGAAGGTGAAACCAAAGATAGCCAGCAGAGAAGACATCCTTTCGCACTGGATAAAAGTACTTATGCTTCCAGGGATTATCTTAATTCAGATACGGTAGTAATAGAACCTATCGGAATTGTCAGGCATAAGAAACTCGCAAGCGTCATTATTTCGCCGGTCAGGTATGACCCTCATTCGAACCGGCTTTCGGTTATCACTTCAATGAAAATTGAGATATCCTTTGTGCCTGACGGGACAACATCATCAAAGTCATTAATACCTGAATCAAGACTTTTTAGTGAGACTATTGGAAAAGGTGTGCTCAATTATAATCCAGAAAACGTGGTACCCGGTTATTCAGATAAACCGGTCAGAATGATAATACTTACCGATACTGCATTCAGGAAACAGATAAAGCCATTTGTAACATGGAAGACCCAGAAAGGATTCAGGGTCGAGGTATTGTACAAGGGTGCCGCATTTGCAGGTGACAACTATACAGATATAAAGAACACGCTGACAAACATTTACAATGCTTCAACTGCAAATGATCCTCCACCTGAGTATCTTCTGATTCTTGGTGACGTTTCAAGGATACCCTGTAACACAAGCTACAGAAACACCGATATGTACTATGGTGAATTTGATGGCAACGGCGACTATATCCCTGATATGTTTATAGGAAGGCTGCCGGTAAGGGACACCACTGAGGTTAAGACAGTACTGAACAAAATAATTCAGTATGAAAAGTTTGACTTCAAAACCACCAATAAATTTTATGACAACGCCTTTATTTCTGCGGGAGATGCCAGTGGTTACTCAGATTATATGAACGGACAGGTGTATTACGGAATTAATAACTATCTGAATCCTTCGAACGGGATTAATGGCTATCACTTTTATTATCCAGCCTCTAATTCTTCGGCTAAAGATTCAATAATCAAAATTATAAATAAGGGTATTTCCTTTGCTAATTATACGGGACATGGGACGACGAACGGATGGCTCTATATGAACATCAGCACATCTGATACTTCATTAATGAAGAACAGGGACATGTATCCCTTCATAATCAGTAATGCCTGCTCAACTTCAGAGTTTTATACTAATGGTTCATTTGGCAATGTGATGGTTAGAGCACGCAACAAAGGAGCCATTGGATATATCGGGTGTTCCGAGAGTTCGTACTGGGATGAGGATTATTACTGGGCTGTCGGCGTAGGAGCCGTATCCGCTGAACCCAAATATGAGACCAAAGGCCTTGGTGCCCTGGATCGTCTTTTCCACACACATGGTGAGGCTGCATCTGACTGGTATATCACGATGGGACAGGTTAATTATGCAGGCAATCTTTCCGTTAGCGCGAGCACATCACCTAGGAAGAAGTACTACTGGGAAACTTATAATCTTGTAGGAGATCCAAGTGTGATCCCAATAATTGGCACGCCGAAATCATTTAGCGTTACCTTACCCGATACTCTGCCTAACGGCATTAAATCACTTTCACTAAATCTTGATCCTTTTTCATATGTCGCTGTATCACATTTTGATACTCTGTGGGATGCCTCCTATGCAAGTCCTTCTGGCTCTGTCGTTCTCAACCTTCCAGGTCGGTCAAACGATTCATGCCTGATAGTCATCACCGGACAGAATAGAATTCCGCTTATTAAAACAATTCATATTGCCAATATAACAAATGAATTTATAAATCTCACCGCTGTGTCTGATAATGATGATTCAGGCAATAACAATGGTCAGGCAGATTATGGAGAATCTCTTTTAATGGACCTCAAGATCGGAAATCTGGGACTGGGTATGGCAAATGGCCTCTATGCAAAGCTGACAACAGCATCAAATCTGGTGACAATAACTAATGATTCTGTTTCGATAGGGACACTGACCGGCAGATCGGAAATTAATATTCCGGCATGTTTTGGTATAAAAGTATCTGATAATGTGCCTGACAAAGGCTCCGTCATAATGAATCTTACTCTTGGAGATTCAAAAACAACTAAAAATTATACGATTGATCTGTCCGTTCATGCTCCAATGCTCAATATTCTTAATTGCCTCATCGATGATGCCGGTACCGGGAATGGCAACAATATTGCAGAACCAGGAGAAACATTCAAACTGTTGTTTAAAATAAGCAATTCAGGAAGCAGCGATATTTCAGGTACTTTGAATATTTTAAATCAACCTGCAGGATTGACAATCTTTAATACATCTGTTTCTACTGGTCTGCTTCAAGCTGGTAAACAAGTTGTTATTCCTGTTTCAGTTAAACTTTCATCTGATTTCGCCAATGGAGGTTCTTTTGATATTGTTTCTATACTTAATTGTGCTTCGTATGTCGCAAATAAAACTTTCTCAGTCCCGGTTGGGAGAACCAGAGAGAGCTTTGAATATCAGAAGATGACAGTATTTCCATGGGTAAATTCCTCTACTTACCCGTGGACTATTACTAGTGGACAGGCAGCCGATGGTCAGTTCTCTGCACGGTCTGGTGTCATACCTAATTCAATTAAGTCCAGACTGAGGCTGACAGTTAACATTCCTGTAAAAGACACAATCAGATTTAATATAAAGGTTTCATCAGAATTAAATTATGATTTTCTCTCTTTCTGGTTGAACGGAATTCGGATGGACAGCATTTCAGGAGAAAAAGGTTGGATCGAAAAAAAATATGCTCTTAAGGAAGGATTCAACCTGATGGAATGGGTTTACAGAAAAGATTACGCAGATACTGGAGGAGATGATTGTGGTTGGCTGGACAATATAAGATTCCCTGCAACAGCATTTTGCAATAAAGATCTAAAAACAGGTAAAATTATTACTCCTCAACCCGGCAAAAGCTACAACCAGGAACAAATAACTGCACAAATAATTAACCTTGGTACAGATACGGTAAAAAGTTTTAATCTTGCTTACCGGGTTAATTCAAATACACCAGTGTCTCAGAATTTTATAAAGAAGATCAATCCAGCCGACAGTTTGGTAGTAGCCTTCAGCCAATCAGCCGATCTCACAGGCAGCGGACCATATATTATTAGTGTATACGGATATAATAACAACGATAATTTTCTCAATAATGACACTACACTTCTTTCGCTGGTAAGTACTGGTATTTTTACTCCTGTTGAGAACTCTGATAATAAAGCAAAAATAATTCCTAATCCTTTCAGACAATCTTTCAGACTCGAGTTAGAATCAGTAATAAATGAAGATATTAAGGTATCGATAATAAACCTTTCCGGAAAGGTTTCATGGGAAAATAAATGCAGCCTGGTGCCCGGACTTAATTCTTTCACAATTACCCCTGATGTTCTTACCACAGGATTCTATACCTTAAGAATAACTGGTAAAACGACATTAAAAGCTGCAAGGATAATTAAAATCGAATAAACCCCTAAATTCATTTTACGTGATTGCCAATTAATATCGAAAAAAAATCATTTATTTTTAAATTTATATGACTAATACTTATCCTTCGCGTGAACAGGCATTTGAGCTGTTTAAAAAATATAATATAAGTGATAGCCTGCTTAAACATGCCTTATCAGTTGAAGCAGTAATGAGATATATGGCTCGAAAAGCCGGAGAGGATGAAGATAAATGGGGAATTATTGGACTAATCCATGATCTTGATTACGAAATGTACCCGGAACAACATTGTATAATGACTGAAAAGATTCTCAGAGAGAACAACTGGCCGGATGATTATATCAGAGCAGTTTTGAGCCATGGATGGGGATTAGCCTCTGATGTTGAACCTCATACACTTCTTGAAAAGACTATCTATGCAATTGACGAACTCACCGGACTGGTGACAACAAGCGCACTGGTCCGACCTACAAAAAGTGTTTTGGACATGGAAGCAAGANNAAGATCAGTTAAGAAGAAGTGGAATGATAAGAAGTTTGCGGCAGGTGTCAACAGGGAAGTGATTGAAAAGGGGGCTGAAATGCTGGGAGTAACTCTTGATGATCTTATAACGGATTGTATAATGGGTATG
>PMIG01000269.1:0-3615 GCA_003157055.1 Bacteroidales bacterium
TTTGATTAATTTGTTGTTAAATTGTTACTATTAAATATTTTAATTGGGCGAAAATATATATTCTATAAACACCTTGTATCACTTGAGTATCAGAAATATTAACACAAATTGCATTTTATTAACAATCATATTTTCGAGATCAAATTAAACACTTTGTAATATATTGTATGATAGCACATTACAGACATCATTATACATTAGTGAAATGATTTTATTATTACATTTTTTTGATTAAATATTATCAAGCTCATTTTTTCAGTTCAATTTTTAAAACAACATTTTAAGAAATATGTTCAATATCTTTCTTAAGATCACTGATACTCAATAATGATGCCATAATCTTATTTCTGTAGAAAAAGTGAAAATGGGATTCAAAAATATTACTGGAAAATGAAAATTAAATGAAGAAAATAGAATATTGTCAATCATCATTATTCAATGTTGATTCTTTGCGAAGCTTCTTCAGGCTGCTTCTTTTTTTCTTTTTTTCAAGACGTTCCCTTGATGATGCAATGGTAGGGGAGGTAGCTTTCCGCGCAGGCTTGTCTTTAAGCGCGCTGACCAACAGCTTGTAAAACTTTTCTTCGGCTTTTTGTTTGTTAAGTAATTGCGTTCTCGCTGATTGTGAAATAATTAACAGATCACCTTTTATTGTTATTTTGTTCTTAAGCCTGATGAATATCTTTTCCTTTTCTTGTTCTGACAGGCTTTCTGATTCATTAACATTGAACCGCAATTCAACCTTTGTATTAACTTTATTTACATTCTGTCCACCCGGACCGCTGCTCCTTGAAGTGGAGAAAATTATCTCACTTGCATGTATGCGTTTTCTTAATTCCTCGCAGTTCATCTTTACTTAAATAAAAAAAAGTGCTACGCCAGCCACGCTAATTACAGCACCAATGATCTCTTTGAGAGTCACCTTTTGCCTGAAGATCAAAACAGCAGGGATCAGAATAAAAACAGGGACAAGTGCCATTATGGTAGAAGCTATTCCCGTAGCAGTAAATTTTATTGCTACAAGCGAAAATGAGACACCAAGAAAAGGACCGAAAAAAGCTCCAAGTGTCGTTGCACCAAAAGCCTTTTTGTCTTGTATGGCTTTTCCGACACTCTTCCATCTGGTCATTAAGCTTATAAGAACTATGTAACCCGATATTCCTGCAATAATGCGTATCTGAGTTGCGGCAAATGGATCATAATCCTTCATCCCCTTTTTACTCAGTACAAGCCCGAGAGCCTGTCCGACCGCTCCGCCGATTGCATATAACACACCCTTTGGCGCCAGCTTTAATGATATCTTTTCATCTCCGTCTTTCCTGCTGAAAATTGCAAGGGATATCCCTGAAAAAGTGAGCAGCATTCCAAGAAAATGGAAAACTGACAACCGCTCACCAAGGATCAGAAAACCTGCGAATACAGTAAGGGGAGGAACGAGGTTCATGATTAGCATTGAAAACCTTGATCCGATAATAGTATACGATTTAAACAGGAATAGATCACCGAATACAAAACCAATCAATCCTGACATTATAAGCCAGAACCAGTTATAGCTTGTTGCATCTGTTGGGAGAAGCATCCCTCTCCTGATAAAAGTGAATATGCTCAGGAAAACAAACCCTGCAACTAGTCTTATGATATTTACCGGGAGCGATCCTACCCTGTTGCTGGCAAATTCAAATGANNGACCTGCAAAATCCATTGCAATTATGAAATCAGATATTTTTACGACTGGCAAAAATAATATTAATTATAAATTATATGAAGCAATATTGCTATTCAGCTTTATAACCGGATTAATAATATTCGTAAATTTACGATCAGACCATAAAACGTAATCATGGAAATCAAAACAAGGGATCGTTTCATCCTCCAATGGAAGAAATATTTCAACAAGGCACCTCTGCCAATTATATTCTATTACGCTGACGACCCTTTAAATTGCAAGCTCGTTCAATCTTCATCAAAATGGAGATGCCTTATTTGTGAACTGGGACAAGTACGTAATGGTGAGTCGCTTGCTTTCAATTCAGATGCCCTTAATTGCGGCGGCGCAAAGAGATACCTTGGATTCGCTGATAATATACGTCCGAATTTTGAGTACTTCCTTTCCTGTGGCATAGAAGGTAAAATGGAAGGTGAAAGATACATCCGCACTCCTGAAATGGTAAAGGAATTGATGAAGAATCAGAAGAATATAGATTTGCCGGGAAAATATATCGTTTTCAAAAGATGGGATATGATCACCGAAAATGACAACCCTGATGTTGTGATCTTTTTTGCCACTCCCGATATCCTTTCAGGATTATTTACCCTTGCCAATTTCGACCAGAGCGAGCCCAACAGCACATTCGCACCTTTTGGTGCAGGTTGCGGTTCAATAGTCCATTATCCTTATCTCGAAAAGGATAAAGAGCGTCCCCGTGCCGTTATCGGAATGTTCGATCCTTCTGCCAGGATATGTGTAACGTCAGGAGAGCTGTCATTCTCAGTGCCAATGGTAAAATTTCTGAAGATGATCAGCTATATAGATGAAAGCTTCCTGATAACTGATTCATGGAAAAAAGTTCAGAAAAGAATAAAATAATCTTCGGCCCGATTGATCATTCAGGGAACTCAAAACTGTATTCTCCCGATCCTCTTTTTATGCCTATTGTTTTACCTTCCTTCGTTTCTTCTATTATGACAGAGTCGCTATCGACCTGAAGCAACGAATGACCGTTCTCCGTAACTTTTGCAGGACCATCGACCTGTAGCATTACAGTAGCCTTTGTATTTGCAGGTATTATGACATGAACAATGATCTTGCCGTCTTTTCTTGTCCAGCCTGAGGCAATCGTTCCATATGAACTTTCAAATGATGCTTTTGCATACGAGAGATTCTTTGTCGTATGCGGTTGAATCAATATTTCCTTATATCCCGGTTTCATTTCTTCAATCCCGGCAGAAACCCTGTACATCCAGTCACCGATAGCGCCATATGCATAATGATTGAATGAGTTCATGCCTTCGTCCTGAAATGTACTGTCGGTTTTTTGTCCGTCCCATCTTTCCCAGATGGTTGTTGCCCCCATTTTCACAGGGTAGAGCCATGACGGATAAGTCTCCTGTAGCAGAAGATCATAAGCGACATTGGTATATCCGGCATCAGTAAGTTCATGGCAGATATAAATTGTTCCTAGAAAACCTGTTGAAAGATGATTTCCCCTGTTCCTGATATCATCGACCAGAAATTTTGCAGCCTTTTCTTTCAGATCTTCAGGAAGAAGACCGAATTTCAAAGCAAGAATATATGATGTCTGAGAGCAGGTTCCAACTCTTCCTGCAGGTGTCACAAATTCGTGAATGAATGCATCCCTGATCTTGTTGTATAAAGCTGTATAATTCTTTTCGTCATCGGTCTTTCCAAGCTCTTTTGCAGCTTTGGCAAGAAGCGAAGTTGAATATGCAAAATAGGCAGTTGCTATGAAATCAGGTTCAGTATATCCGTCTGCAGCAGTATGATTGTTCACTTGCGGGTGGTAAAAAAGCCAGTCGCCATATTTGCTTCCACCTTTCCATATATAGCTGTCTCCTGCTTTTTTCCTTATATATTCTACCCATGCTTTCATACTT
>PMIG01000269.1:3696-4613 GCA_003157055.1 Bacteroidales bacterium
TCGGCAGCGACATCCTTCAGCCATTTTGTAAAGAAGGGGGATACATTATAATTAAATGCTGCTGTACGGCTGAAAGCCTGTGCATCGCCTGTCCATCCAAGGCGTTCATTCCTTTGCGGACAATCGGTCGGAACGTCCACAAAATNNACCCCATACTATATTATGCTGCAGTTGGTTAATAAGAAGATTTGAACATTCGTAAGTGCCTGTTTGCTCCATATCGGAATGAACCACTATTCCGGTAAGATTATCCGGTGTAAGCGTACCGGGGAAGCCTGTCACTTCGACAAACCTGAAGCCCATGAAAGTAAATCTGGGTTCATAAATTTCTTCACCGTTTCCGGCCAGAGTATAAATAAACTGAGCTTTGGCTGATCTCAGATTGGCAGTATAGAATTCGCCAAATTTATCAAGCACTTCAGCATGACGAACTTTTATTACTGTTCCTTTTGGCCCTGAAACTTTAAGCCTTACCCATCCGACCATGTTTTGACCCATATCGGCAACAAGGCTTCCTTTTGGAGTACGGAATATCTTAATGGGCTTAATCTCCTGAATCTTTTTTACCTGGGAGCCCTCAGAGGCTATAAGGTTAAATGGATGATTGCCGATGATCACCTTTTCCCATTTTGAATCAATATATCCCGGAATATCCCATCCTGTAAGTTTCTTATTTGCATCAAATATTTCACCATCGTAAATGTCGCTCATCCTTAGAGCTCCATCATTATTGCATTTCCATGACTCGTCCGATACAACAAGCTCTTCACTTCCATCAGTATAGGTGAGTTTCAGCTGTACGAAGAGACCTAATCTTTTACCGTATACAGCCCAATTATTTCCCCAAGCCAGAGTGCCGCGATACCATCCGTCTCCAAGAAAGGCACCAATGGTATTGTTGCCTTTTATCACCTGTG
>PMIG01000110.1 GCA_003157055.1 Bacteroidales bacterium
TATGTCCTGGGAGATTACACCTATAAACTTTTTAATTTCGTTCAAATCATGATCCAGGTCAAATCCATTTATTTTTACAGCTCCTGAGGTTGATTTGAGAAGACCACATAATACCGACAGGGTGGTGGTTTTTCCTGCTCCGTTGGGGCCGACAATTCCGAATACTTCACCTTCGTAAATTTCCAGGGATATATTATCTACTGCGGGTTCCAGCCTTCCATTATAAACCTTCGTTAAGTTTGTGATATCAATAATTACCTTATCGTTCATTCAGTTTTAAAGATTTTTCTATGGCCAGATAAACCTGTTTTTCATCATTTGCAATATCCAGAAGAAAATCAGCAAGTCTGGCGTAAGTTTCTGTTGTNNCTATCACCTGTTTTGGTCATTTGCTGCGATGTATTGTTCAATGCATCGTTTTCCAATATTTCTGATGCCTCCTGAAGAAATGCAGCATATAAAAACCTGAAACCTGCACCGCCGGTACCAATTTCCTCCTGCATCCTTACAATCTGGCCTAGATACCGGGCGGCCTCTTTTTCGCCATATTTGGAGGGCCAGATTCGCACGCGGTTGCTTAAATACTTTATTCCGGTCACCCCGATAATAGGCCCGGGTAATTTAACCATCTCAAATACAGTACGCCTGAGTCCTTTTTTAATTGCAGAATTAAGATCTATGTCAACAGGAACACTTTCAATAAAGTACATTTTCCCGTTTGGCTTCGCAATTCCCTGCGCATATCTTACTCTTTTAAGATCATCATAGGAAAGTTTTTCTACCTTTTCCATAACAGGATCGCTTATCAGGTAACTACCGTTTTCCCTCCCGATAGCAATAATATTATGGGCATTGAAATGAAATCTGTATGGCGCCGGGAAATATGTTAAATGAAAGACCCCGATAACCATTCCTGTCGGAATACCTCTTGAAAGATTAATATCAAGCCCCTGCATTGCTTTTTCAGGATCTCTGAATTTTTCGACATGCATTTTGATACCAAGTGCCCTGGAAGTATTTCTGAATATTGTCCCCGGCATGGGACGAAATGATGTTACAGGAATGCCATTTAATTTAAAAAAAGGAAGGTAAGAAAAAAATATTCCTGAACCAATACCGAATATCATGGCTTCGCTTAAGTTAATTCCATGAAACCGCAGAAGGTTTGATATGACGCCATTCTCGCAATGGGCCGACATATTGTGTTTAAAATCAATCTTCATCAGTCGTTATTATGTATAAATCTTCACGTTTTTTCAGACCAAAAGCATAAACATATTTGTCAAGATTTTCCTCGGATAACTTCTTGAATTTATCTGGTTTGAAATGTCTTTTTATTTTAAATCTTGAGAAACCGGTATATGCAGACAGAAGTTTTATGTCCATCAGGCATCTTTTCATTTGAAAGAATATGGGGCTCATTTTTCCTTCTGTTACCAATCTTTTCGCTTCCGAAATTTTATAGTTTTCGTAGTCCCATGCCTGGATCATCGCAATGTTTTTAGGCTCCCATCCCACACTTTTAACAGTGGTGTATTTCCCATCTTCATTAAGCGCATACTGCAAATCCCGGGTTTTTCCTTCAAAAAGATTGGCATCATCCTGTGGCACTTCGTTTACTTTCATTGGTCAAACAGCAGTGAAATGTACAAAGCTATATGAAAAACGGGCACTCTCGGGCACCATTAAAAGAAGTCTTTCGCCTTTTTTGAGTCTGCCGGAATAAAATAATTCCTCAATCATCATAAAACCTGAAGCGGCACCTATATTTCCAATTTTATCGAGGTTTGTGAACCATTTGGATCCATCGATCGGAATGTCATACTTTAATAAAGAATTCCTGATTTTATTTCTGAAAAACTCAGAAGACATGTGTGGAAGAAAATAATCTATTTCGGAATTATTAAGAAGTCCTTTTTTAATAAGTTCTTTTAAAAATTCCGCTCCAATATCGGTTATATACTTTTCAAGAAGACGGGAATCCTGTTTTAGTGCAAACACCGAATCGTTTATTAACTTCATCGGTTCAATATCCCTCCTTGGAGTTATTTCGCAATTTTCATTTTTTATACCACCGGCATACATGCAGGTTTCCAAAACATTGGCATACGATCTTATCTCAATCCAGTCAATCCGCAGCGATAACCCACTGGTATTTGGTTTGGTTTCCAGCAATACAGCTGCTGCCCCGTCAGTGAGCATCCATCGCAGGAATTCTTTTTCTAAAGCAATATAAGGATTTTTACCAAGATTTTCGAGGTGTTTTGATTCTTCTTCAAAATTTTGCGAAAGCATTGAGCTTGACTGTTTTTCAGATCCGGTGCATACGGCGTTGGAGTACCTGCCTAAAAGCAGCGACATCCAGGCATAATTGAGTGCCCACATCGAACTGTTGCAGGATCCCGATGCTGCCATAACATCTATCGCCCCGCAATCAAGTTCTCCGTGGACCATGGATGCAAGTGAAGGTAATAAATGATCGGGTGATGCTGATCCACAGGTAAGTAATTGAATATCTTTAACCCTGAAACTATCGCCTTCCAACCTTTTTATTGCTTCAGCAGTCAATTCATAATTTGAATGGGTGCTGACACCGTTCTTATTTAGAGCGTAATGCCTATTCTTTATTCCATTATTCCTTAATATCAACGCTTTACACTTCGACTTTAATCCTTTTATAAGTCCCAGATATTCTTCCATCTCATCGTTGGAAACAGGATCATTTGGCAGGAATTTTGAAATTTTTGTTATAAATACAGGATTAAGCATATAGAATTTCTTTTGACTTTTTCATTTTTCAACACATTGAAGATGTCACTTTTTTTATCTGACACCTTCATAATATGATACATTTTGCCTTTTTTCCCGAAACATTAAAAATCCCTTTATAATATAAAATACTGAAGCAACCGGGGAGACAATAAAGAATACAAACAATAAATACCATTTGAATAGTCTGATCCTTGTATTTCTTAAGATATCTCCTGCTTCACCTTTTTTAAGCACATAATCTGCAAATTTATTAAAAATCTTACGTGCGGTTGATTCAATTGAAACTAAATGATAAATAACTTTAACACCTCCCGCTTGTACCAGCTTCTTTTGTAAATCTCCAAATTGCCCGTTGGTAACTGCGTCTCCGATGATGTCTCCAAAAACAGAGCTGTTCTCAATATCTTCCGATGAAACACCTGCCGCTGGCAATATCCATGAAGGACCTTTTTTCCCACTTACAAGCCATCGGATAATTGTAATACCTGCAATGTAATTATTTGTTTTGTCTGCAAGAACAACATTTCCAACTAAATCTGCGCCAAGTAGCGACAGTTTTTTTTTAACTATCTCCTGTGAAGCTGTCCACATGTTTCTGACCCCGTGCAAGGTTAATACTTTTCTGTTTTTCAGAAGTGCTGATGCCTCTTTTGTATGGAGGAATGATGATATTGGAATTGAAGGGGACAGAAACCACGATTGGAAAGCAATTATAATAAGGTCCCACTTTATGGTA
>PMIG01000021.1 GCA_003157055.1 Bacteroidales bacterium
CCTGGATGTGACCTAACTTTTAGAGCGAACTTCTCAGGAGTAGAACCTGCAGTATCTGCCATATAATCAAATTCTTCTCTTAATTCTTCCGAAGCATGGGTGATATGGCAAAACCATTCATTTAACTCACGACTTGTAAACAATCTGCACAAATCAACATAACCGGGTCTGTAACCAAACCATCTTCCCATCTGCATTAGAGTGTCATACATGGTAGATGCTCTCAGATAATAACTAACACATAAACCTTCAAGTGTTAATCCCCTTGAAAGTTTGTCCCCACCTATGGCAATAACTGATAATCCATTTGGATGGTCAACATAATCTAATATATCTCCCGAACCCCCATTTATCGCTCTTATCTCAATTTTAGTAACAGCATCATGAAGATGTTTTAAAACATCTTTCCATTCATGTACCCTAATCATTGCATCAATTTCAGATAATTCTGAGTTTAGGATTTCCTGTGATACTGTTTTATAACATTTATATGTATAACTATCTTCAATTATATCTTCTTCAAAAGTTTTTCTTAACTCTTCAAGAACAACTTGGTTATTTTGGTCGATACCCAGTTTATAATGTTCAAATACAGATGATACTAATTCACAAATTTGGTTTTGCCATGTGATATATCTTGTAACATGCACAAGCATAGAGTTATGTTCTTTACTATGCCCTCGCAATCTTCTAATAGCACAGGTCAAAATAAAACATCTTATTGCTCTTTTAAGTGAATCCGGCAAACCAGACGGTAACTGGTCTTTCTTCTTATGCTTATTAGGAATATAGTTTTGATAATCATTTATACGATTTACTATTGGTAGAACAGTATCTGAAATTTCATCATCTGATACTGGCTTAAAGCCAAATACCTTTTCAGGACCAATATAATTCGATGGCGGTGGGAGATTAATTATAAAATCACGAGGGAAAATATCGTTCTCGTTAAAAGGAATGAAAATATTTGCAAATGGTGTTGCTGTGTAACCTACATAACCGCTTTTGACAAATAATCCAAGTATTAGTGTTATTGCATTATTAATTGCACTCCGTTTTACAGGGTCGTTAGATACATTGATTGAAGCATTATCCGCTTCATCATCAATCATTAATAAAGTTTTATCTCTTATATTTCTTTTGCCATTTTCAGCCTTAGTTCCGTGACTACTTAACCACCTGTAAAGATTTTCAAGTCGGGTTTTATTCTTCTTGACAACGGCTATTATGGGTTCATTTGTATGAAATGAATAAGTTCCTCTTTTACTAAAATCTCCCCCAGCATCACTTGATGTAAATGAATGAGCAGGAAAGATTATTTGTCCTACACCAGCACCAATGATGCTGTTCCCAGTATTAAATGCACGCTGATATTTAGTATCAAAACCGAGAAAGCCTTCATCAATCCTTAGCTGAGTCTGTGTTCTCAGATTATTATGCATCCCTGCAAGAATAATAATCAGATTATAACCAGAATCGACTGCTTTACATATAAGTCCAATATAGTTTGAGGTCTTTCCTGATTGTACTTGTCCTACAACCAAACCTTTTTTGTCAAATCCAATATCAACTTTTGGATTATATAAACCATCAAGAGTTTTGTTGGTCAGACGGTCAAGTTGTCCAATTGTGTCAGGTGCAAAATTTTTCCTATACTGTAAAAATGTTTTATATCTATCCCAGAAATTCCATAAGATGGAGTTTTTATTGTCATTTATCCAGTGTCTTTTTCTTTCACTTGCTTCAATCATCCGGAATTCTTCCACACGAATCCTGTAAAGCGATTCAACTTCACGAATAAGCTGGTCTCTGTCAATGCTTTGAAATAATGGATTTGTCAAAATAAAATCAACCTGTTTAACAATTTCTTCTTTCGTTACTGAATTGGACTCAGGAAGCAAGGTTCTTATAGTCAGCACTGCATTATTAATCATTGTTAAGATTATTAAGACATTCTATATATTCGGGATAAAAATTAAATGGTTCGATGCTTAAAATAACAGCTTTAGCTTGCTCGTCATTTTTCCCCTGCTTTAATAAATTCTGATACATCGCCTTTAATGTTACATTTATTAAATCATGGCTTGCACCTTCAAATGGTTGTCCGTGAGGAATTTCGTTTTCGTTTTCTTTAAGAGTTATAAGGGGAATTGGTATCGTTTCTTCGATGAAACGCAAGGATTTCTCAATTTCACTTTTATAACTATTTGCATTCTCCAATTATTGTATCAATACCGGATGGTTACGGTTTAGTTTATAAAATCGCTTGTCATGACGTTTGTAGTCTTCCCAAAGAAACTGGTCCTCTGTTTGAGAATGCTTCCTTTTAAGGACTTTACCCTTATGCCGATAAACTTCAACTGCCTGACTTCTTACATCTTTGGCAACCGAAAGAATTTGTTCCAGAAATTTTAGGGGTGGTCTTGCTATGGATTTCTTTATATCAATCTGCCATTCATCATCGCAATCATTTGGCAGGTCAATCAGAATTCTACACAAATCATAATGAACTTCCTTCTTGAAGTTTCCTATTCCTAACCAATCACCCGAAACAAGTAATCTTTTATTTCTGTAAACATAAAACCCTAGATGAGCAGTCCAACTATCTTTGACTCCCTTTCCGTAATTGTACTGTTCTGTTGTTAGTTTTGACCGATGTGGAAGAACAAAACCTTTCAATAAGATTCTCCTATTGTCCAGATATACATCAGCTTTCAATTGTAATCCACCAATACCAATCATGAAAGGGTCCCAAGGTTCTACCACTCTTCCCATAAAGGATATTTTTAATCCTTCACTCATAAAACGATGAAACACCATTGACAAATGTTTCTTTATACCATCCATAGTTCTCATGAACTTGTCCATCGATTCCAGACTTTCAATTGAAGTTCCTCTTGTAAGTCGGTCAATATCCCACCAGATGACAGAAGTTCCTTTCTCTGCTTTGTTTATTCTTTGAAAGTAGGATTCATTAGGATAATAATTTACAAGAGACCATGACTTTGCTTCTTGTTTCACATAATCTAAATCCCAGCACCAATAAGAAGTTTCTCCACCTTTGACTTTTGAAATAACAGAGAACTTTTTACATTGAGAAAACGATGCGGTCTTTAAACCCAACCCAAACCTTCCTAAGTCATTTGCTTCACGAATGTCCATGGGATTTTTGCTACCTGGTCTCATTGCGTTGATAAGTTCATCATTACTCATCCCGACTCCATCATCAGTAACTGAAATTGTAGTATCTTCTCCTTTCCACTCGTAATCAACCCAGATGTTTTTCGCTCCTGCTGATATGGAATTATCAATTAAATCTGCAATAGCTGATTCAACTGAGTAACCAATCGCCCGAAATGTTTCAATCATCGAACTTGCTTCCGGTTCGGCTTGTGCTTTTTTATATTTTGAATAATCAATCATTTAAGTCTTATTTTTGCTCAGATAAAAGCTGGAATATTGT
>PMIG01000324.1 GCA_003157055.1 Bacteroidales bacterium
TGTGGGGTGCTGATGATCCGGACTGCCGCAAACCTGTAGTATGGAGCGACATTACTTATGAAGATGAAAAGGCAGCATATGATCCGTCAAAAACCCGTCCTGCCGATAAAGTAAGTCCGGATACAGCCCTTCTTACAATTTACAAAGGACTTACCCGGATGCGAAGGGATAATCCTGTTCTTAGTTATGGCGAATTGAATTTCATTGTTGCCGACGATCAGAAAATGATTCTTGCCTACACACGGACACTGGGAAAAGAAGAGATTGTTGCTCTGTTCAACAGGTCGGGCAAAGAAGAATCGCTCTTTGTACCGGTGCAAAACAGTGGGACCTTTACCGAATTACTTTCACCAGACCACGAATTATATAAATCAGTGGATAAAGGTCTGGAGATAAAAATAGAGCCTTTATCAGCGATGGTTCTGAGGAGAAACTGAATTATTTTCTTATTACCTTGATAGTCTGCATCCTCAACGGAGTTTTTATACTCACCAGATAAACTCCACTTCCGGCATCGGAGCCATTTTCAGTTTTTCCATCCCATGTGATTACCTGTCTGCCATCAGGAATGTTTCCGGTTCTTATCTGTCTGATCATCCTCCCGGAGATGTCAAAAACAGTAAGTGTGACAGGAACCGGGATTACATTATTTATTTCAAAGCTGACGATTCCTGATGATGGGTTCGGATATGCAGTAACAAATTCTTCATATGAAGGGAGGTAATGATCCTCGATCGCAAGTGTAAGCTTTGGAGAGCCTAATTTCCGGGTTGAATAGAGCTTGAATTCACCGGGCTGCAGGGTTATATTGGCGTTAACATTTGTAACGCTGATTGAATCCTCGGTAAAATACTCGTACCATTTTCCGGTTTGTTGGAAAGCCGGCACAATTGTCGTTTCGCTCGTGCCGAAATTACCGAGGATATCGATGCTGGTACCGGATCCAGTGAGCTGAAGGCGTTTTGCCGGTGAAGACAGCGACCAAGAATAGTTGGTCGTGCTGAAAACCGGCAGGTTTTTTCTGAAGTTATTCAGAAGCCTGTAGAAAAGAAATAGAGAGTGGCGGTCCGTATCTGAAAAGTAATCCCATCTAATAGGTTTGTTGCTAGTTCTTCCACCATCATCAATTGAAACATCATAGCCGAGTTCACCAAACTGCCAGATCATTTTCGGCCCAGGGATTGTCAGGAAGAAAAGTGCATCGAGTGCCATTCTCTTCAAGGCGATCTTCTGATTACGGGTGTTGTAATCTCCGGTTGAGGATCCAAATGCAATAGTCTTGTACATCACTCTTTCCTCGTCGTGGCTCTCCATGTAGGAAACAATTCCGGGAACACTCCATCCTCTTCCAAGCCATGATACACTGGTGAGATCGGAGGCATATCCCATAGCTGCTTCACAATAATTATAGTTATTGTTTCCCCAAACCATCATTCCGTAGTTGGCAAGCTCCTGCTCTTCAGCATCAGCGGTAAAATGTTCCAGAATGACATAAGCAGAAGGCTTCACGCTCCAGATCTTGTCGGCCATTCTTTTCAGGATTGCAATTCTTGAAGCATCATATGCGGAACCATCACCGGGAGTATTGGTAAATCCTTTTGTGAAGTCGAAACGAAAACCGTCAACATTATATTCAGTGAGCCAGTACGCATTTATTCTGTCGACCAGCTCCTGGGTAGATACGCTTTCATGGTTGAAGTCGGCTCCCCATTTATAGACGGGATTCGGAGAACTGGCATTGAACCATGGGTTCGGGAGTTTCATGAAGATCTGGTCAGTTCCGTAATAATCAAGATATAGCTGAACAAATGGAGACTGACCCATGCAATGATTAAGTACCATATCCATTATGACGGCAATGCCACGGGCATGACAGCTGTCGACAAATGCCTTCATGTCGTTCTTAGGACCGTAATATTTGTCAGGAGCAAAATAGAATGACGGGTTATAGCCCCAGCTAAGGTTTCCCTCGAATTCACAGACCGGCATTAATTCTATTGCGTTCACGCCAAGATTATCAAGGTAGGAAAGAGTGTCAATAAGAGTTTTAAAATCGTGATTTGCCAGAAAATCGCGGATAAGAAGCTCGTATATCACAAGCTTCGATTTTGCGGGAGGCGTGTAACCTGTCGTCGTCCAGGAATAAGGCACCTGGGAAGTCTGAAGAACCGAAACCATTTCAGTAGTCTTATCCTTCGGGTATGCAATGAGCCCGGGATATGTCGCGGAGGTTATATATGAATCGTTCCACGGATCGAGGACCTTATCGGCATACGGATCGGCTATGTACAATGAGGAGTCGACAATATACTGGAACCTGTACTCTTTGCCGGGAGTGAGACCGGTAAGTTCAACCCAGTACCTTTCGCTATCGGGTGTTTCTTTCATGTACCCTTTATCACAAGCGGTCCAGTTGGTGAAATCACCTATTGCGAACACGTATTTTTTGTATGGTGCATGAAGAACAAGCGTAACCGAAGTGTTGCTTGTATAGTTTATCCCGTCTTTCAGGCCTCCCGGCAGAGCCTCCAATACGACAGGCTTTCTGACGTAATAGAAAAATGAATCAGCAGCAAATGAAAGATTTGACCAGGCGACAGATTTGATCCAGAACTCACCATATTGGCTGGCAGTAAGGGTGTCAGTGACAAGGTCATTGGTCTTGCCCTTTTTTATCCACTTATTATTTATAAACAATGATACTGAATCTGCATTACTTGCAGCAGCTTTAACCGGTATCGTTGCATTCAGATTGACAATGAGAGATTTTTTTTCCGGAAGGATAAATGAAGTATTTAAG
>PMIG01000066.1 GCA_003157055.1 Bacteroidales bacterium
TAGGCAATAGGCAATAGTAAAAAGGTAAAAGGAAAAGATGAGCTTGAGGAACGGAAATATCAGCAGGAAGAAGGGGCAGAAGGAAAATAATTCCTGGACTGATACCGATAAGATGTTAAATCCCGTGGATTTGGATCTTTTCAGGAATATCAGTGATTATATGATGGGATGCATTGATATTGAGGATGTCAAAAGTGATCCGTTGTATAAGGAGACAAATGATGCAGCGATGGAGATGACCTCTGGTTTTGATCATAATGATTCGATGAACAAAGCAAATGCGAAGTACATCAGTGATAATATCACAGGGAAAAATGAGGATGAGAAACTGGATGATGAAATCAATGATATTAAAAAAGAGAGCAGAAGGAATGATCTCGGCAACATAACGGCCGAATGGGTCAGAAAATGGGACGAAAAGCAGCTAAACAAAATAAGCCCGGATCCGATGAGTGAAGAAAGAAAAGAGTTTATCACAAATTCTCTTGTTGAGGCTGATAATGATTTTGATCGTAAAGTTGATGCCGATAAGAAAAATTTATTAAGGAAAACCAGATTTGCCCGGTTTGCGTTACCGGTAGCTGCAACACTCATTGGAGTGATATTCCTTTTAAGAGTGCTGCTCCCTTCCCACAATCCCGATAAGCTTTTTGCAAAGTATTATGANNTGCTGAAGGACCCTCTGAACATGTCCTCCCGATTCTTCCTGGGTATCACCCAGATGGAACTGGGAAATTATGAACAGGCCGAAAACATTCTTGAAGATGTTATCAGCCATCAGGGTGAATATACTAAAGAGGCAAGATGGTACCTCGGTCTTGCATATATCAAAACAGGGAATAAACAGAAGGCACACGAATGTTTTGAGATCCTTGCAAAATCGCCCGGTTTCTATAGCGGCCGTGCTGAAAAGATCCTGCGTCTTATCAGGTAGAAAACTGCAAACCCTGCAGCCATTATCACAATTATACCAAATATTACTGCATAAAAGCGTTTATTTTGAGTCACCGGCGTGTTATCGCCAACCACTTCATAGGCGGCCCAGTAGTAAGGGTTTGAGTAGACCGGCGGATTATTCCTGATATATTCGATCCTGGCAAGATTCATCGCTTCGTCTTTGGATTTCCCTCGTGAGAGGTAATAGTAGAACCGGGCAATTATTGCCGCGCTTACTTCGTCATTGACTTCCCAAGAGGTTTTGACCACAGATGATGCACCGGCGAGGATAAAGCTGCGTGCAAGGCTCATCAGTCCCTCGCCGTGATATAATGTGCCGGAGCCGGAATTGCATGCGCTGAGAACAACCATCGGCGAAGAGATCCTTGCGAGACTGATCTCATAATTGTACAATCTGCCGTCTCCGGAAGTATCTTTTTTTGTGTCGAACAGAAGGAATGAGTACTTCGAATTTACAGTATCGGATATGGAGTGCATGGCCAGATGGAAGATGGCATAATCGTGCAGAGCTTTCATGAAATTCGTTTCCGTTGCCTGGTCGCCGGTGAATCGTCTGCCCCTGAACCATTTAAAGATCGATCCTATCTCATCTTCAGCGCCCTTTAATTTTCCGGTGTTTGATCCGGCAAAGTCACCGTTGCCATAATCGGGCGAAAAGGCAAGCACNNTGACTGCGGTAATTTTTTAAGAAAAGTATCAAATGGCAGCCAGGCAATCTCTTCGTCGGGAATGACTATGATTCTATTCCCCTTTGCCAGGTTTTCGACAGGTTTGAAAAGGATTTCATACATATAGTTGAGAGCGCCTGTATAGTTCCGAAATATAGTTTTACTATCCCGTTCATATGCGGCAGGATTATCGCCATTACGGATTATCTCTGCATTCCTTCTGAAAGCGGAATCAAGGCTGGTCTCCCGAAATTCAAGGCTGCTGCGGGTTATCACGAATATGTACAGCTTTCTTTTTCCCTCTGAGTATTTATTGGATAGCATATAATCGATGATCGTTTCATTTCCGTCCAGCTTTTTCTGAATATCGCTGAGGGGCATGGGTTCAGTTTTCAGGAGCAGTTCATGATACCGGGGGAACTGCCTGTTTATCTCATCCGAGACTTTTTCCTTGCTTCGGTTCATTTCAAAGAGGGCATCTTTCCACATTGAGATCTTTCTGAGGTCGGGACTCTCCTTATTTGACTCTTTAAAAATCAGCTTGTTATAAGCGCCGATATTCTCTGCGAGGGTGTTTTGTTTTTCAATGAGGGAATCAGGAACTGAAGATGACATGAGGAGGTTATTTCCTGAGATCTCGCTACGAAGCACCGCCGACTTGGCTCTCCCGACTATGGAATACATCTTCCTAACGAATGAATTGTCCCCGGTAAGCGTATAAAGGGAATTGGCAATGTGGATAGCCGAAAGCCAGGTATCCTTCTCGTTTTCAGCTAGGTAAATGCGACTCTCTTCAGTATTAAAGTTATTGCTTATCCTGTCGATAAGCTCCAGCGCAAGGTTAATAGTCCCAAGACCACAGTTTAAAGTTTTAATCTTCATTTCCTTATTTGCCTGAACGCCGGAAAGAAGCTCAAGGGCTTTTGCTTTGATTTCCAGGTCATCGAGGAGACGGATATCGAACCGGGAGGAATCGATTAAAGGGTTGGTAAAGACATCAGGATTGTCAAAATCATAGGTAATTGAGATCAGTGATCGCTGGTAATACTTTAATGCAGTGTTATAATCAGATTGATTCCTGTAAAAATCGCCTATCAGCTTATACGAATGAGAAGTAAGGGAATGGTGTTCGCCATAGTTTTTTAAGCAGATCGATAATGCTTTATTCAGTATCTCAAGAGACTCCTTATGCCTGCCGGAATCATAAAGGAACTGACCATATTCAATATATATTTCAGGCAACCTAAAATAATCCTTACCATACTCATTTATAAATAAATCAATACTCTCTTTAAAGAATTTTTCCGCTTCACTTGATCTTGATAATTTTACATAAGATTTCGCGATATTAAGATCGACCAGGGACGTCCCGGACAGTTTGTACTTTGATATGATCTCTTTACTTTTTACAAAGTACTCTAACGCCTTATTGTATTCCCCGATTTCATAAAGAACGATT
>PMIG01000311.1 GCA_003157055.1 Bacteroidales bacterium
GCAGCTTAAACGGCTTGTTTATAATCACTGTATCTGCGAGTGACTTCAAAACAGGGGTGCTGCTGAATCCTTTAAATCCCATCGCTATAGAAAATATAATTATAACACTGGCCAGTAATACAAATACAGTGATAACTCTCTTCCTATTCCAGTTTTTCATAATAATCGGACCAAATAAAAAATAAAATGCAAAGGTAACATTTTTAGGTCTTAAAAATTATTCAGCGGAAGTCAAAAAAAAGACGGATCAGAGTCCGCACTTTTCAGAATTTGTACGACAGACCTGAGAATATCCCGAAGGAATAGGGATGTACACGTAAACCCTCAGTTCCAGTGACCGGATTTAAATAATACCTGAAAGTGGGTTCAAGGTTAAGGGATAGATTCTTGCCTAAGCTATACTCCATTCCCATACCTAATGAACTGCTGAATGTTATGGCGTCAACTCCCTCGGTCTTTCCTATGAGGTATTTTCCTCCGTTAAGACTGGAATACACAGCATTATTTACCAGGAAGTTTGAAGACAGACCACCAACTAAATTGAATCCAAGTGTCTTATCAACCAGCTTATATTTCACAAAGAAAGGAAGCTCGAGGTAACTAAAGTTCTGGGTAAGTGAGTTGTCGAGATACTTTAAATTTGCCTTGTCAGGGTCGAAAACATCAGAAGTGTATCGAGTACTTATTCTTGCTGCTGATATTTTATCAATGAGAAATATATCGCTGTTGCTTGTGTAAACTGTTCCATTTGTTGTCAGCACCTCAAAATTATGATCGCCCTTTGTTCTGTCGTAAGGCTCAAAGCCGGCAAAAGAACTAATGCCGGAAAGTTCGTTGCCGAGGGATGAATAGTACACACCTGATTGCACACTTAGCCTCTTATTTATCTTATATGCAAAGGCAACTCCCCCTGTATATGAAACTATTGGCTGCTCTTTTGAAACCAGCAGGCTTGTGAGAGCATTATGATCGGAATTAAAACCCGAATAATAGGTTGGAGAAACAAGGGCTGCTATTGTCCATCTGTTACCTTCTGTTTTCTGAGGTATTTCAGAAACAACCTCCGGTAGATATAAAGATGCTGTATATTGCCTGGTAAAACTTTTTTCAAGAGGTATAATGCCATTCTTGTTTCTAAAGTTAGTCCCCCTGAAAGATGGTCCGTTTTCTGGTTCTATTTTGTTAAGAACAGCAGATACCTGATTGTCATAGGCTGTCTGGATCGGGATATCCATTCCGGCATCCGGAACAGGTTTTTGCTGATCCTGCATTGCAACATAAGGAGTGGCTGCATCCCTGTATATACCACTTGAAGGAACCAGTGCACCCGGGTTTTCGGATTCAGGATTAATAGCAAATGAAAGACTACCAAGACTGGCCGAAAGGTTCGTGCTCCATTTATAAGCCAGAAAACTTAATGATATGATAACTGCAATCATTGCGGCAGCTCTCAGAATAATAACAGGCTTATGACTTTTCCTGATAGCCGGGCGGATTTTATCCCAGACATCAGCCGGTGGCAGGACCTCATAATCTTTAAGCCCGTTTCTGAAGACAACATCAATATTTGCAACCCTGTCAACCATTTATCAACTTCTTCTTAAGACCTGTATATGACCCGACACGCCGCTGAAGAATAACCCTTGCCCTTGAGAGATTTGACTTGGAGGTTCCTTCTGAAATACTCATCATATCACTGATCTCCTTATGAGAGTAACCCTCAATAGCAAAAAGGTTAAATACGATCCTGTACCTTGGAGGAAGTTCCCTGATAATTTCCATCAGGTCTCTCGCTTCAAGTCCTGCGTAATCTTCATTATCGGGTTCAGCGTTTGGTTCTGGTATCTGGTCAATATCATCAACCCTGTATAGGTTATGCTTGCTGCGGTATTTTTCGAGAGCAGTATTTACCATTATACGGCGGACCCATCCATCGAAAGAACCCTCATATTTATAATGAACGAGGTTTTCATAGATCTTTATAAATCCCTCCTGCAGAACGTCTCTTGCTTCCTCGTCATTACCGGAATACTGAAGACACACGGCATAAAGCCGTGCTGCATACCGCCTGTACAGGAGCTCCTGATCCCTCCTGTCTCCTTTAAGGCAACCGTTTATTATATTTTTAATCTCAGTCAAGGATAAAACCTTAATAGATCATAAAAATATAAAAAAACAATGTTAATATCCAGCAAATTCCTAAAAGATTGATGTTAATATACCTGAAAAGGTTGCGTTAAGGGCTCTTCCGTTACAATAAAAAATCCCGGCAACTGTGATGAAAGCCGGGATTCATTATTTCTCATACACGTCTTTAATTCGAAGCGGCAGTTCTCAGCTGAACCTGCTTTTCATTTTTAAAATCATCATAAAGCAATTGCAGCGGTGTACATTTACTATTCTTGTCGTCAGCCACGGTAATTGCAAGAACTTTTATCTTTTCATTTTTTGGAAGCGTTATACTCCTGGCATCTTCAGGCAGGTCAATCTCATATTTAAATAGATAACTGTACATATACGTGCCATTGGCTTCCGGAGTGTGTCTGTGAGAAGCAAACCAGGCAATATCGTCCCTTTTGGTAAATGCTTTGGCAATCGAAGTAACTGTTAAATTGTCCGGAGTAAGAGATCTGTTGTAATGCTGGCCCACAAAACCAGTCCAGCACTGAAAACCCAGCATTGTAGTTTTATCACCGGTTTTAATGGCACCCTGGGTATCTTCAGTTGCTGCCGCAAGAATATAAAGTTTATTGAATTTCCCTGCCGGGAAGGCTATCTTCTGGCCTTCAGCCGATACTGCGTTTTTTTGTCCGTCAGCCCGACTTCCTATGTTAAATGCAATATCTTCGCTGACAACCTTGTCACCTATCAGTTCTGCCGGGATAGTAAGACCTGCAGCAAGGTCTCCGTCATTTCTCTTTGTATCGAAGCTGAAAATATCCTGGTTAAATGGAAGCTCAAGCGATGCCTGAACCGGTTTTGAAGAAGGAGCATCAGGAGCTTCAAATTTTACTGCAAAACTACGGATCAGGAACCTGGTCATGTCAAAATTAAGCACACCATTTGTGAAATCGGCTTTTCCGGTTCTCTGCTCCTGCCCGTTTACTTCATAGGCGTCAGCTATCTTTGCCGGGAAGCTTATCGTGACATTCCTTGCATCCTTGCCATATAGTTCATTAACCCTCACAATAAAGTAATCACTCTCCTCTGCTTTTTTGAATGCCATTACATCAACCTGACTTGTATTGAGCTTCAGAAATGAAAATTCCTTCCCTAGCTTACCGTCGTGCTTTGAAGTTTCAAAGGCTATCGGCGGATTATTTATGAAGCTGCCACGCCAGGGAGTCCCGGCATAAGCCCAGTCGCAGGAGTGCGGATAAATCGCATACCTGACATTATGTATTCCCCAATCCTGTGTTCCCTGGTATACAAAATCCTTCGCCTTCGGAGTGTACATAAGAGTCAGCCTCAGAGTACTGCCATCAGGTTTATCTGATCCGTATTTGCAATCCTCAAGGATAGAGACTCCATAACCATTCGATTTGTCCGTCAAATCAATCCATTGCCTGCCGGGAACTTCAAACTTGTACTCATTATTGGTTGTTCTTTTTACTGCTGCAGTGTTAAGGCCGTATGTGGCGAATTCATTTGTTACCTTTGTCGGGAATGCGGCTTTCAGGCTTACCTCTTTTGACTGCCAGTCAATTACATTCCTTACATCAATTGATTTGCCTGCATCGCCGGCTGACAGGCTGATTATCTGGCTGATCTCCGAATTCATCCCTTTTTTGGTTACCTGGAGCGCTACCCTTACAGGTCCGTTCTCAATAACCTTTACTGTAACTTCCTTATTCATATAATCAACAGGAGGGTTTTTCCTGTCTTTCCAGTCCATGTTCCATGATGGCCATGCTGAAGGTCTCTCCTGCTGGAAATCAAGTGTTGCCGTTTTTGATAATACTTCCCTGGAAGCGGTTTTGTCATATATACTTGAGATGTCTCCGTTATCATCGATTGTAACC
>PMIG01000093.1 GCA_003157055.1 Bacteroidales bacterium
TCCTGATCCAATGATATTTGCAACTACAAAAATAATAACATACCCCATGCCGAGCGTCCTGACCAACTTCCTTTGATTACCCATAGCTAAGCCTAAGAATTAAACGAAGGTCCTAAATTAAGAAATAAATAGGCATTCAACTGGTCGTAACTTTCAAAAGTCAAGGGTTCCAATTAAGATAAGAGGTCATTATGGTTATCTTTTGTACATCCAGAAGAGAAGCAGCCTTGAAGGCGCTACTTAAACCAGGAAGTTATCACAGTGTTTCTAGTCATGACACAGGTCTTTCTTTAGGTGTGGGCATTAATTGTAGACAGAAAAAAGTTACCCGCTGGCACTCCCTTCCAAACTGGAGGTGGTACAACAAGACTTATCGATCATGATTGGATCGTCTGGGCTGATGGACCAGATAAGTTCAAAGCCGGTACACCTGCTATCGTCAACATCATTACTTTTGCAAAGGCACTCCGCATGAACCAACAATCAGGAAAAATATCTTTCTCGATCAAGTCACTGAAAAACTGACAGGTAACCGGTATCCTGAAGAAAGATTCTTCCTTTTTAATTCAGCGATTAAAGTCACTTTGATCTGAAATTGATTTTCTCGTCTCTACAGATATACTGTATTGCCCATTTGCCAGATTGGCCGGCTGGAGGTAACCCACCACCCGGGAATAACCACTGACCGGCCATATAGAACTTCTTCAAACCGGGAATGGCCGGATTAATATTATTCATAAGATTTTTACTTGTTGGCATGAATCCTTCATACGACCCTTTCCACACACCTGTATAGTTCACGTCTGTTAATGGTGTAGCAATATCACAGATTTCAATATTGGCAGTAATTCCGGGATAACGCTTTTCCAGAATAGCAGTCGCATCCTTTTCTATCTGCTCTTTTTCATTCTTGTATTTACCATTATCAACATCTTTCCATAGCTCCCAGGGAGAATCAAACCGAATCACAATGACCGACTTTCCTTCAGGAGCCATAGTGGGATCAAAACAGTAGTTCATAAATGAATAACCGTTGATGGTTTTAGTTTTTCCTATTATCTGATCCTTTATTAACCATGTTTCAACCGGAACTTCAGACTTTATTATTTTATTAATGCCAAATGAAACCTGTACAAAAGGAGTAAATAAATCCCAATTCTCATATGCGTCTGATATTTTTTTATTAAGATATTTCCCTTCAAGCATATTAAATATGGTAGAATGTCCATCAGCTGCACTTATAATATAATCAGCCTTTATTTCAGTGCCATCATAAAGAACCACGCCTTTTGCAATGTTATTCTCCACCACTATTTTTGTAACCCTTGACTTTGTCCTTAGGTCACCACCAAGATCCAGAAAACGCTTGGTCATTCGTCTCGCCAAAGGTAAAGATCCACCTATCAGGTAACCGGCATTCTTCTGGTTGAACCATGCGAACATCATTATGAATGCCAGGGCAGAAAAATCGCGTGATCCATAAATATTGCTAAAAAAGTAATTAAGCGATTCGTTTTTAAATCCAAGTTTTCTGAAGTATTCATCACAGCTTTTCCTTCCGTATTTCATAAAGAGCATCATTACAGGCATCATACTGAACATCGAAGCAATCGTATTTCCCAGTTTTCTTAATCCGGGTGGATCTGAAAAGGGTTGAAGAAAAGCAGATTTTCTCATGTCTCTGCACATCATTTGAATCTTCTTTGTGTCCTCGGGAGCAAATTTGCGCAGGTACTCTTCCCACCTGTTAATATCCGTATAGAGTATAAACTCTCTCCCATCATTTGCAAATATCTTTGTATGCACCTCATGATCAACTATTTCAACATTGTCATTTAAGACATCTGTCTCTCTCCAGATGTCGTTGAAAGGACCTTTCCTTGTACCTACCAGCCAGTGAAGACAGTAATCAAACCTGTATCCTCTCCGGTCCCATGCTGTACATTGTCCTCCGGTAACAGAATGCATTTCAATAATTTCTGCATCAAAACCATTTAGTTTTGCATATATTCCGGCAGAAAGCCCGGCAACTCCGCCCCCTATAATCACAATTTTTTTTGCCATTTTAAATCATTTTTATTTGTTCCGATATTTAATACAGGCAAGCAATTTTATGCCAAAGAAATATCTGATCTGATCTTAGATAAAATAAAAATCGGCGTATTGCGGAATAATTAGGGTGAATGACAATCTGGCGGGTTGTAATTTTTGAAGACCAGGAGTAAAATGAGGGTGACTTAAAAGTCCAATTCAAAACAAAACCTGCTATATCTTTGTTATATACTGGTTACAAAAAGGAGGTCGGTATGAATGATTTTTTATGTCCAAAATGCAGGGAGCATATCAGGGTAGGTGATAATATCATCTTTAAAGTGAAAAACAGCAGGAAACAATCCGGGATTCTCTTGTTAAGTTCTCAGATTGGAAATTATACAAGTATCAAGCATCCTTCTTTTGAGATCCGGAATGGCGAGTATCTTGAGTTCTTTTGCCCGCTATGTAACGCCCCTTTGATGTCAGATATACATAAGAATCTTGCACGCCTTATTCTGAATGATGAAAAAGGTAAAAATACCGATGTTTATTTTTCCCAGATCGTAGGTGAACAGAGTACTTTTGAGACAGATGGAGAATCAGTTCATGTTGCCGGAGCTGATGCAGGTAAATATACCTATTTCAAAATCGGGGAACAATTTAAGAAGTACTTTTAAAATAGAATTTAGCTTATCATCGGATAAAACCGTTCATTTCGGATTTGGCTTCGCCGAGCTCGCGTTGCTCGGTTCGGATTGGGGAATTCGGAATGTTAAGGATCTTTTAATCCGAAATCTCAAATCCGTAATCCGCAATTATTATTTCAATAGTTTCTTGATGTTATATAGCTTATTAAGAGCTTCAACAGGAGTAAGATTATTTATATCTATTTCCAGAATTTCGTCACGGATTTGCTTCAAAACAGGATCATCCAACTGAAATATACTGAGTTGCATTCCTTCTCTGTGACCTGCAAGATCTGCAATAGGCTTAGTCAGTTCCTGTTTTTCATGGCTCTGTTCAAGCTCCTTCAATATTTCACCAGCCCGGCTTACTACACTCCGTGGCATACCTGCCATCCGTGCTACATGAATCCCGAAGCTATGCTCGCTTCCACCCCTTTTAAGCTTCCGTAAAAAAATGACTTTATTATTCTGTTCCTTGATTGAAACATTATAGTTCTTAACCCTCGAAAAAGAATTCTCCATCTCATTAAGTTCATGA
>PMIG01000018.1 GCA_003157055.1 Bacteroidales bacterium
GTCAACGGACCAGTTCATCTGAGTACGGCGGGCGTCATATGAGAAATCTGCCTATCGTGAATATGTTCCCCGTGAAAAGGGAGTACCGTTAAAATTGGCATAATCGGGAGCCAGCGCGGTCTTTTTATTGGTGCATTTCTGGAAGAATGAACGACTGGTATCGGCAGCTGCAGACCAAAATGACCTGTCAGGTTCAGGCCCCCATTTTGACCAGAGCTCATAATAAGCAGGAAGGTGGTATGAAGGATCAGAGAATCCCCAGCTTCCGCTGTCGGGAACAAACCTGATCATAAAATCTTTTTCTTCCACCATTGGCCCGACAACTCTCTTTCCGAATTTTGTCATACCTCTCTTTATGGGATGGCGCTTCATTGTTGTCAGGATCTTGTCAGCCCATTCTTTATAATTATAAATGCCTCTACCGTTACCCCATCGGTGAGATGCAAAATATAGCGACATAACTATATACTCTTCTCCGTCAGGAGCTGCAGTCTCGGCATTTGGAGTCCCGTTTCTCTTTAGTGACCATGAAAAATAGCCTTCAGAAGGGTGTTCCGGGTTGCTGATGTACATATATGTCATAGCATAGTTCCATAAAGCGTCAAATTCGGCTTTCTTGTTCATCTGAACGGCGATCATCATACCGTATGACATCCCTTCACTGCGGATGTCGTTATGAAGAACATCGCTAACATAGGCCAGCGGGCCTTTGCTGTTTTTACCAACTTCGAAATAGACCTTCTGGGTTACAGAATCTCCATGAAAGAGCAGCTGAAAAGCTGCCTCGTTTTTAGAAAGTATCTCTTTCTTTGAATGTCCATCTTCGAGGAAGAGATTCCTGTATTTTCCTGTGTAATAAGCTCCTTTGGTTTTGACTTCATTTTCACCCGCCTTCTGCCCAAATGCAGGGAAAATATAGGTAACGGAGAGAGTCAATACAATTATTATAATCTTTTTCATGGTGAATTATTATTTATAAGTGAAATTTAGTTTAAATTTTCCTGATAAATTCGGTATGCATAAATCTTTAACTTTATTTATTATTCCCGCAGATCACGCTGATTTATGCAGATTCGTCCGTTTTATTCTGCCATTGCACCATTGTACTGTTGCATCTTTGCATCATATTTTAGATCCCCCTTTGAGCCTTTGTACCGTTATACCGTTGTACCGTTGTACCATTGTACCATTCTAATCCATCCTGAATACTTCGCCATTCGGAAATTTATTCATAAATTTGAATCTCTAAACAACCAATATGCATCTTAGCTGGGTGTTGGAATATAAGATCAAAATCAACCGTTCAGGACTCTGTTATTAATCCGGGAGCAATCCGTCGTTTATTTTATTTATTCGACACCATAGTTGGAATCGAATAATTCATTATGCATTAGCATTTATTATTTATTTAACTATTAAACTGATTCTCATGGAAAAGCTAATAATAACCGGTTCGAAGCTGTCTATTAATGATGTTGTGAATGTTGCCCGTAACGGACAGAAAGTGGAGCTTCATCCCGATGCCCGCAGAAGGATAAACGAATGCAGGGCCATGCTTGAAAAGAAGATCGTTGCTCACGAGATCATGTATGGTGTAAATACCGGGATCGGCGAGTTCTCGGAAATGGTTTTAAACGACGATCAGATAAAGGATTTTCAGAAATACCTTGTTTATAACCATGCTGCAGGTATAGGTGAGTCTGCATCTGAAGAGATAGTCAGAGGAGCCATGCTTGGAAGGATTAACGTCCATGCTCATGGCAACTCGGGCAACCGTCTCGAAATTACCGAAACATATGTTGAAATGCTGAACAAGGGAGTAACTCCCTTTTCATGTCAGAAGGGTTCTGTTGGAGCCTGCGGTGACCTTGCACCTATGTCGCAGATAGCACTCCTGCTGCTTGGCGAAGGTAAGGCATTTTACAAGGGTGAGCTTCTCGAAGGCAGGGAGGCGATGAAAAGAGCAGGCATTCCTATTCCTGGTCTTCAGGCGCGTGATGGGCTGGCCGCCATCAATGGCTCCAACATGCTCACCGCCATGAGCGCTATCTGGCTTGTAGATGCAAATAACTGGCTTAAACAGGCTGAGATAGCTGCATCAATGTCGCTTGAAGCACTGAAAGCAAATATGAAACCATACGATCCCCTGCTTCATGAAGTACGTGGATTCAAAGGGGCAATCAGGAGTGCAAAAGCCATTAATAAATGCGTTGCAGGAGGCGATCTGAAAGAGGGAAAAGTAAAATCCAAAGTACAGGATGCTTATTCAATGAGGTCGACACCGCAGGTTATAGGAGCTGCTCACGACATGCTAGCATACGCCCGCAGCCAAGTGGAGATTGAGCTCAACGGAGTCGGCGACAACCCGATTTTTTTCCCGGAGAAGAACCTTCAGCTTTCAGGCGCTAATTTTCAGGGATCACCGGTAAGCGTTCCTATGGATATGGCAGGAGCATGTATAACAATGGTGAGCGTGATGTCGGAAAGAAGAATGAACAGGCTTAACAACCCCGCGCTCAGCGTTGGTCTGCCCGACTTCCTCACAAAAGGAGCAGGAATGTTCTCCGGGCTTATGCTTAGCCAGTACACGGCCGACATGCTGATCGTTGAACAGAGAATCCTGTCTATGCCGGCTTCAATACAATCTATTCCTGCAGCAGCAGACCAAGAGGATTTCGTCTCTATGGGGATGAATACAGCCATCAAGAACAACCAGATAATTGAAGCTGCTTATGGCGTTCTTGGAATCGAATATATGGCAGCTGCTCAAGCTCTCGATTTCAGGAAAGAGGAGTATAAATTCGGAGCCGGTGTTCAAAAAGCAAAGGATGTGATCAGAAAGCATGTTGCCTTCCTCGATATTGACCGGCCGCTATATGAAGATCATACTGCAATGAGGGAGCTTGTAAGATCGTGCGAAATCCTGACTGAAGTTGAAAAGACAATTGGAAGCCTTTAATGAAAGATAAAACCCCCGGGCCCCTGAAAGAGGGGCCCACCCCCTAAAGGGGGTCTAATTCTCTACTCTCAATAGAATTACTGATTCAGGCCCCCTCTAGGGGGCAGTACCGCATCAGCGGTACGGGGGTTATTTCAGAAATACTTCCAGTACCGGTATTTCAACCGGCGGTTTCAGAATGGGAAGTGACAGGTTCAGATCATTTGCTGCTTCGCCCGTGCCTGCTGAGAATTGTACTTCAGAAGCATCATTCAGGAGCTGGACGTATTTTACCTTGTCAGCCATGTTTTTCAGGATTATTTCATCCATCGAGTAAACGAGCATATGAATATAAAGTCTTTTGGAGACAGGATTATAGGTAAGCAGGGTATTATCAGGCGGAATGAATTCTGATGGTGCCTCAGTACAACCATATATCGATCTGCTGTTGACTTTCATCCAGTCACCCATCGCCTTTAGTCTGTCCTGGGCCCGGTAATCAAATGCCCCCCTTGCTGTGGGT
>PMIG01000122.1 GCA_003157055.1 Bacteroidales bacterium
GAATCACCACAGCAGGCAGCTTTCGCCATAGTAGTATCACGGGCTTCCTCGGAAGTTTTCTCGGCACTATTTACTTTTTCAAGGCGGCCTTCAACTGATATAATGCTGCCAACCAGATCCGACGGAAATTTTGGGCTGTTTTCGCCGGAAGCCACTTTAAGCATTATATCCGGGTCCTTACCAACTATAAACATCTCCCTGCCGGTACGAGGGCAAACCATAACTACCTTGCCTTCAACTTTAATGTTTTTATCAATATAATTTACAGGGTTTTCAATCAGGGCTGCAAATTCAACTTTTATGGGCTTGACACTTGTTGTCTTATTTCCGCATGATGAAACCAATAGTACAACAATTGCTAGAGATAGTATTCTTCTGATCATGGTAATTTGAATTTATTGATTATGGATTAACGTTTTATGTTTCAGTCTGCAATAATAGTATTTTTCTTCTTAATAATGAACTCTTAATATTATGATTTAATGCTGATGCGAGCTATTCCTTAAAAAAAAATCAAATAATAACCCGGGTATCATGGAATATCTGACTTTGATTTGTTGTCTAAAAAGATATAATTCAACCAATAAACTGGAAAATGAAAAAAGATGTAAAATTTTTTAAGATTACATTATCAGCAATGATAATCAGCGCTTTCTTATTTATGCCTCTTACTGTTAATGGTCAGGCAGGTAAAACTAATTTTGCCGGAACATGGGCATTTAATGCAGAGAAGAGCAATATGGGTCAGGCTCCTCAGGGACAGCCGGGTCAGGGTCAGCCAGGTCAGGGCCAGGGTATGAGAGGTGGTTTTGGCGGAGGTAACTTCGTTGCAACGCAGGATGCAAACCTACTTACCGTTGACCGTACTAGGCCAGATCAGAATGGTACACAGCAGACCATTACAAGCAAATATACTCTTGACGGAAAAGAGTGTGTAAACACTTCAGGAATGGGTGATTCAAAATCAGTTGCAACATGGGCAGCCGATGGAAAATCTCTCACCATTGTAACGAACAGAACATTCGACCGCAACGGTCAGTCAATGACAATGAAGACCACTGAAGTATGGACTCTTACCAGTCCAACATCTCTTTCTATCATTTCGACCAGGACATCTCAGAATGGCGATAGAACTTCCACAATGGTTTATGACAAGAAATAATTTTTAACACTTTCGAAAATAAAAGGAGGGCTCAGTTGAGTCCTCCTTTTTTTTGGTAACCTTTTTATTATTAAAATGATCAATGACTTTTATATTCAGGGATCTTCTATAATCCTTTATTCTCTCTCACTTCACTGATAAGTTCCTTGCCGGCCATCTTGAATTTGCTTCCATCAGAAGGTTCCGTTATATATATTTTCGTTCCGGGTTTAAGTCCTTTTTCAACAATCATCTGCTTTTCATTCGCCTTCCCAGGGATAATTACCTGCCGGTAACCGTTTTTTGTATAAACAAACGGGATAGTATCTGCTCCGGTATGTACACATTCACTCGGTATATAAGCAACATTTTCGAAGGACTCGATCATTATCTTGTTATTGGTAGTCATCGATGGTCTCAGGTTCATATCAGTACCATCAATTTTTATCATTACTTCAAATACCTTTGAGTCGGTATTGGGAAGCTTTTCCCCGATATTCGCAATGCTCAGAACGGTTCCGGAATAAGTCTTGGCGGGGAAGGCATCAATCGTGATGACTACTTTCTGTCCTTTTATTACCTTGTTTATCTCGATTTCACTTACAAATGCTTTCGAAAGCATGGATGTAAGGTCAGGCAAAGTTGCAACAACCCTGTCGAACGAATCAATGTAGGAACCTGCTATTCTCTTTGTCCCGAACCTGTTCCTGTAATAAATGATCATTCCGGAGGCAGGTGCATAGACTGTAAAGTCAGTAAGCACATCTTCGTAGTCCTTTACCCTTCTCCCAATCCTGGATGTCCACAAACGATCAGTCTTGATATTTGCTCTTGTCTGTGCATCCCTGAGAGAATATGTTCTTTTCAGTTGATCCAATACCATTTTTGCCTGATCGTAGTTAATTTCAGCTTCACGCTGGATTTGCGGAGATTCATATTTTGAATTTCGGAAAGTAAGTTCAGATTCAACGACAGTATGCTTCTGGTTGCTTATCTGGTCCCGGATGTTATTCATCGTCATTGCCGTATCGAGGAGAGCCATTTCAAGATCCGTCTGCAGGGACTTTAGCCTGTCCCTTGCGTCCTTGAGCGAATTGTCCAGATCTGTTTTGTCAAGCTTAGCGACAAAATCCCCCTTTTTTACTCTAGTTCCTTCAGATACCAAATCAGTTATCTTGACAGCAGTTGAGCGAACGTCTCTTCCCTGTGAAAACAGCGGACCTTTTATATCTATTGAATTCTCTGCTACCAGTTCACCCGTTGTATTAATCGTAATTTCAAATTTCCCGGAACTGACTTCTGTAAATTGTGCTGTACTCTCTTTCTTTGAAGTGATTTTATTGAAAACAGTCAGAGCTATAATGGTAGTCAGGACAACTATTACCGTGATGACTAATGTTTTTTTCATTTATTGACAATAAGTTAANNTTAAATTAACATGAGGCTGGAGGCAATTCAGCATCTGTAAAGAATAACCATATCTATAACTATGGCAGCCGTATTCGAAGACCGGTGACTGAAGATACAATAAAGGAGTATCACTGAGTTTCACAGGTATAGTCTGCAGTACTACTCTGTGAAACTCCGTGTTAAATCCTATTATTTACTTAATCTGTACCGAAACTGAAGATCCTTTTAGTCCCTTTGATGCTGCTTTAAGGGTTATTGAACCAGACGCATTCTTATCGGCAGCTA
>PMIG01000037.1:0-2906 GCA_003157055.1 Bacteroidales bacterium
TTACTGGTGCCGCTCAGATGGATGGTGCTATTCTGGTAGTAGCTGCTGATGATGGCCCAATGCCTCAAACACGTGAACATATCCTTCTTGCACACCAGGTTAACGTTCCTAAAGTGCTCGTTTTCATGAATAAAGTCGATCTGGTTGATGACCCGGAACTTCTTGATCTGGTTGAAATGGAAGTACGTGATCTTCTCAATTTCTATGAATTTGACGGCGACAATGCTCCTGTCATTCGTGGATCAGCACTTGGTGCAATGCACGGTGAACCGAAATGGGAAGAAAAAGTTATGGAACTGATGGATGCAGTTGATTCATATATCCCCATTCCTAAACGCGAAAATGAGAAACCATTTCTTATGCCGGTTGAAGACGTGTTCTCAATCACAGGCCGCGGTACAGTTGCAACAGGCCGTATTGAAACAGGAGTTGTACTTACAGGCGACGAACTGGAAATGATTGGCCTTAACGCTGAGAAACGCAAAACAGTATGTACAGGTGTTGAGATGTTCCGCAAGATCCTCGACAGGGGCGAAGCAGGCGATAACGTTGGTCTTCTCCTCCGTGGTGTTGACAAGAAAGAGATCAAAAGGGGAATGGTTCTTGCTAAACCAGGTTCAATAACACCTCATACCAAAATCGAGGCTGAAATATATGTTCTTAAGAAAGAAGAAGGTGGACGTCATACTCCCTTCCATAATAAATATCGTCCTCAGTTCTATGTAAGAACACTCGATATTACCGGTGAAATAACCCTTCCTGAAGGAACTGAAATGGTAATGCCCGGCGATAATGTCACAATAACAGTTGACCTTATTTACCCGGTTGCTATCAATGTCGGACTTCGTTTTGCTATCCGCGAAGGTGGTAGAACAGTTGGCGCCGGTGCTGTAACGAAAATACTTGAATAAAGGTTTTGGATATTTATGGTTATCGTTGAAACGCGAAGCGTCGCGTTTCAACTCCATAAGAAATAAACGGGTGTAGCTCAGTTGGTAGAGCACTGGTCTCCAAAACCAGGTGTCGGGAGTTCGAGTCTCTCCTCCCGTGCTAAAATTTTAAAGAAATGAGTGGTATAAAAGGATATTTTCAGGAATCATTCACAGAACTCGTCCATAAAGTTACGTGGCCGACCTGGAGTGAACTTCAAAACAGCGCAGTGCTTGTAATGGTTGCCACGCTGATAATCGCCCTTATTGTTGCTGCAATGGATTTTTCATTCGGCAAGCTAATGCATGCTTTGTACAATTTGTTATACTAAAACCTTACCAGGTTACAATGAGTGATAACATTAAGAAGTGGTACGTGCTTCGGGCTATCGGCGGCAAAGAGAAAAAAGTCAAGGAATATATCGATAGCGAAATTGTCCGCCTGAAGCTTGGAGATTATATCTCTCAGGTCCTTATTCCGACCGAAAAGGTCTACCAGATAAGAGCAGGGAAGAAAATAAGCAAGGAGAGAACATTCTTCCCTGGATATGTCCTGGTCGAAGCCGTCCTTACTGGCGAAATACCTCATTTATTGAGGAATGTCCCCAATGTTATAGGCTTCCTTGGTTCACAGACTGGAGATCCTGTACCTCTCAGAAAATCGGAGATCAACAGGATCCTTGGGAAAGTTGACGAACTGAATGCAAGCGATGAGGAATTGAATGTCCCGTTCTTCATTGGTGAATCTGTGAAAGTGATTGATGGTCCTTTCAACAGCTTTACCGGAATTATCGAAGAAGTAAATGATGAAAAGAAAAAGCTAAAGGTTATGGTCAAGATCTTCGGAAGAAAAACACCTCTTGAGCTTAGCTTTATGCAGGTTGAAAAAGAAAATTAATTAAAGATATTGGCAGCTGTATCATTTTAAATGCTTCCTGAACAGATGCCAGATACTCGCAATAAACACGCAAATTATTAATTATGGCAAAAGAAGTTGCTGGACTAATCAAGTTACAGATTCGTGGCGGAGGAGCTAATCCATCTCCACCCGTTGGACCTGCTTTAGGTTCCAAAGGAGTGAATATTATGGATTTCTGTAAGCAATTTAATGCCAGGACCCAGGACAAAGCTGGAAAAGTGATACCGGTTGTAATTACAGTATATATTGACAAATCTTTTGATTTTGTTACTAAAACTCCACCGGTTGCTGTTCAGCTTCTTGAGGTAGCCAAATCCAAGAAAGGTTCAAAAGAACCTAACAGGGAAAAGGTAGCTCAGGTTACATGGGACCAGGTAAAGACAATTGCTAAGGAAAAAATGGAAGACTTGAACTGCTTTACAGTTGAGTCTGCTATGAAGATGGTTGCTGGTACCGCAAGAAGCATGGGGATTACTGTTAAAGGTGAATTCCCTGATAAAATTTAACTAGGAGAAAAATGACTAAACTTACCAAAAACCGTAAGGCTGCCCTTGAGAAAGTCGAAAAGGACAAGCTCTATACGTTGAAAGAGGCGTCTGTTCTGGTCAAGGAATTGACTACTACAAAATTTGATGCTTCCATCGATCTGGATGTAAGGTTAGGTATTGATCCAAGGAAATCCAACCAAATGGTTCGCGGCGTTGTTTCGCTGCCTCACGGGACTGGAAAAGAGACACGTGTACTCGTTCTCTGCTCCTCCGACAAGGAAGCTGAAGCAAGGGAAGCCGGAGCCGATTTCGTTGGTCTTGACGATTTTATCGAAAAGATCAAAGGAGGCTGGACAGATATGGATGTGATAATAACCATGCCATCCGTAATGGGAAAAGTCGGTCAGCTCGGAAGAATACTCGGTCCCCGCGGACTGATGCCTAACCCGAAGAGTGGAACCGTTACTATGGAAATTGGTAAGGCTGTTAAAGAAGTGAAGCAGGGTAAGATTGATTTCAAGGTAGACAAAAGCGGAATCATTCATACCTCTATCGGAAAAGTCTCATTTG
>PMIG01000037.1:2913-3091 GCA_003157055.1 Bacteroidales bacterium
GATCCTAAAGGTCTTGATGATTAAGTTTTTATGTTAAAAATCAGAAAGAAATTATGAGACGGGAAGAAAAAGACACAATCATAGACAGCCTTGCTGAGATATTAAAAGAGTACGGCCATTTTTACCTGACTGATACAGCTCAGCTTAATGCAGCTGATACAAGTGACCTGAGAAGGAA
>PMIG01000024.1 GCA_003157055.1 Bacteroidales bacterium
AGCGGCGGGTTCCGCTGGTCAGATACTGAGAAGCAATGGCGCCGCCGCTCCAGTATGGTCAACTGCGAACACGTATCAGCAAGAACCAGGTGCCCCGGCAGGTATAAGTAATACAACGGATTTAATGCTGGGTCTTGCTCAACCGTTCACTCCGGTGTCAAGTGGTAAAGTCATGATAATTATTTCAGGAAATATAACCAATAATACAGCCAACGATGGTGGTCAGGTTCAGATAAGATATGGAACAGGTGTTGCCCCTTCCAATGGAGATCCTTTAAGCGGAACGGCTGCAGGCGGAGTTGTTAGGATGAGCAATGTCGGAGCAACGGCGTCAACGGAATATCCATTTACAACAAATGCCGTTGTTACATTAACTCCAGGGACGCTATATTGGATAGACCTTAGTTTAGCAGCAATTACCGGAGGCACTTCAAATGTTGACGAACTAAGTGTTTCAATTGTTGAACTGTAATATTGCTGATTAAAAGTTACCTTAAAATGAAACCATATTTTATGAAAAACTTTCAATTTGTTATCCTGATATTTTTATCCATCTCTCTTCAGGCTCAGCAAAAACCTGCTTCAGCACCTGCAAAGCCACAGGTAGAAATAAAGCTTACAAACGGGGTTGATTCTTCCCAGTACATCCTCGGAGCTTACCTGGGCCAGTACCTCAATGCAAACGGGATAGCAATTACAAAACCCGATCTCTTCATCAAGGGAATGGATGATGTGCTTACAAATAAAAAGCTGCTGGTCAGTGCCGACTCCATACCGAAACGGATGAACGAGTACATGAATCAGATGGTGATGGAACGCAACAGGGCGCTTGAAAAACAACTCTTTACAAATGTTAAAGGACAGCCGGGGATCGGCAACCTGCCGGACGGTGTATGCTATGCAATAGTAAAAGCCGGCACAGGATCACGACCACTGCTGACTGATTCAGTTTCAATTCATGTTAAGGGATATCTTCCGGAAGGTAAAATATTTGAAGACACTTATACCGGTAACAAGCCATTCAGAACCACCCCGGCAACACTTATACCGGGACTGAAAGAGACCCTTCAGATAATGCCTGCAGGTTCCTTATGGCGGATCTATATCCCTTCAGCCCTGGCTTATGGCGAAAAAGGAATTTCAGGAGTCATCCCTCCATATTCGGCGGTGGTATTTGATATTGAATTATTAAATATTATTAAGTAGAAAGGCGAAAGGATAGAAAAGTTAAGGAAGTAATACAGAATGATCAGCAACCGGAATAAAATATTATCACGAGTTGGAGAAGGAGTTCTGCACTTTGGCAGGAAGCCTCTGACCATCTGTACCGGCTTACTGTTAATTATTTCACAGTACCTTCCGGCCCAGGTTATTAATAATTACGGGGCCCAGGTAAATATCACTTCCGGAATTTATATTACTTCAAAAGATGCAGAGAATAACTCCGGCGGTATAATCTTAAACAATGGGAACCTATACCTTTCAGGTAGTTATTCAAACAATGCCACAACAGATGGGAATGGCATTTACCAGCTTGGAGGTAACTGGACCAATACTTCTATTTTTATACCGGGCAGCAGTACTGTCATATTCAACGGATCAGACAACCAGACAATTACAAAAACAGGAGGAGAAACTTTTTATAATCTTTCAGTTCAGAACACGGGCGCAGCATCGCTTAAATATCTCGGACTTGCCAGTAACGTCTCAATACTAGGTACACTTACCATGTCGCTCGGAAATATTGATGCAGGGTCGTACCTTTTATACCTGGTTAACCCGCTTGCAGCGGCTCTTAATTATGCATCAACAACTGGCAGCAGGGTACTCGGAAAATTTGAAAGAGGAGTCGGTGAACAAGCTAATTACCTATTCCCTCTGGGGACTGCTTCGTATTATAACCCTGCAAACTTAAAAGTAAATCTTCTAACATCCTCAGGCTCTATTCTTTCCCAGTTCTTTGCTTCGGATCCCGGAAGTACGGGACTTCCTGTTATAGACTTGTCTGTTCCGGCAGATTCGGTAGTTGAAATTTATAAAGCTTTTTCACATGGATACTGGAGAATGACGCCCAACAGTTTTTTAAGTTCAGATTTCAACATTAATCTCGATGCTGCTGGATTTTTCCCTGACACTGTACGCGACGTAACTCGTATAATTAAACGTCTGACTACCGGACCCGGACCCTGGACTCTTGACGGAACTCATAAGAATGCTATCGGCACTGTAGTTTACAGGAATAACCTTACAGGCGATCTCGATGCTGGCGGAACCGAATTTGCACTTGGACGGGAACGGCCCAGGATAACAGCTCAACCTGTCAATGATACTCTGTGCGAAGGAAAGACTGCAACCTTTACAGTGACTGCAACAGGAGCAAATCCATTAACCTACAGATGGTATAAAAACGGAACACTGATCACCAACGGTCCGCATTACAGCGGTAACAGAACAGCCACTCTTAAAATACTTAATATTGCCCTGAGTGATGCAGATATTTATTATTGTATAGTTTCTGACAGGTACAAGAATACTATCCAAAGCAGTTCTGCACAGCTTATTGTCATGAAAATTCCTGTTGCAACGATCACAAATGCCATCCAGTTAAATGCATGCTCCAACATTGCATTCACCAACATGGTTCTCGGGTTCAGTAAGTATGATCCTGGATCAAGATTTGACTGGACGCGAAATAATCCGACAGGTATTACTTCATCTATTTCATTGTCTGGCACTTATTATAGCATTGGCGATTTCATTTCAGGCTCTTTCGATAATAGCAAAGACGTACCAGTAACTGTAACTTTCACAATTCTGCCAGTAGGTCCAGGACCGACTACCTGCCCGGGAAACCCGGTTACGGCGACAATTACAGTCAACCCTCATCCTCGCGCCACGCCGATAAATCACCTGCCTGCAATATGCGATAACGCATCTACGGATATCGAACTGAGAACAGCAACTACCATGACACAGGGCGTCATTGACTATGATTATACAGTGACCAAATCTGGTTCGTCAGTGACAGGTAATACTGCTTCTGCAACTAACCGTGCGGAATATTACCATATTTCATATCTGTACCAGAACAGTTCAGATACTGTCCAGTCTGTTTCTTATCATATAATTCCTAAGAACACGGCATCTGGATGTCTCCCGGGAGACACCGTTGTTGTAAAAGTTAATATTCATCCTTATCCCATTAAGGCAATAACAATCACACATTATCCGCCATGTGAAAACGGGTCTGATGCTGCAATCCTCGTGACTACCAATAAGGGTGCGGGATCTTTTTATCTGATTTGGGTTGGTCCTGCCGGCTATTCGTTCCATGGTTGGAATCTTAATTATCATGAAGGTTTAAGAAGCGGGATGTATGATATTGATGCA
>PMIG01000006.1 GCA_003157055.1 Bacteroidales bacterium
CTTCCTTGCTGCCAGACCCTTTACCTAAACTTTACAAGAGCTATATAAACTTAGGAATCGGAAATTATTTCACACCCCTGGCTGAGATCAGTATTACAAATGAACGGTCAAAAAAAGGTTCAATTGGTTTTTACGCCCGGCATTTCTCAACTAACGGAAATGTTGAACTCGATAATGGCAAGAAAGCTTTTGCAGGGTATATGGACAATGATGCTTCACTTTATGGCCGGAAATTATTCAGAAGAAACACTCTTGAAGGCTCATTGGATTATACCGAGAAGACCAGGCATGCATATGGTTATGCACCTTCTTTTTCTGACTATTATCCCTCCAATAAAGAGACAAGGCTGCCGTATACCAATGTAGGTGCAAAAGCTTTATTTTCCTCATTGACATTGGATTCCGCAGACTTTTCTTATAACTTCCATGCATCCTTTGACTACTTTACCTCTGAAAAAAACAAGTCTCAGCGTAAAGTTTCAGTCTCAGGGATGATGGCCAAATCCTATAAAGATTTCTACATAGGTTCGGGTTTAAACTATGACTCATACCATTTTTCTGACTTTCTTAATACCCCGGCAGAATATGTTGCTTCAATCAGCCCGTTTCTTAAGAAAAACTCAGCGACTTGGAGCTTCAAACTTGGACTTCAGGCATTGCTCGAAAAGGATATGACTGCATTTACCAGTCTACATGTATATCCTGATATAAATTTCAGCTTCAATGTTGTTCCAACATACATAAACTTTTTTGCCGGATTATCAGGTAAACTGGAGAAAAATGACCCATTGAAAATTATTACTGAAAATCCATTTTTGATGCCAAATGGAAGTCTTTATAAACTTCCAAGTACAAGCCATGACCTGGTTATTTTTACCGGTTTGAAAGGAAATACGGGGTTAGGCGGAAATTACATAATATCTGGCTCATATTCACTGATCAGCGATATGCTCTTTTATTCGAACATAGTTATTCCTGATTCTCTACCCCCTAAAAGAGGAAACTATTTTACAGCCCTTTCTGACGATGTTGAACTACTTAATATACATGCTGAAATGAACGGCCCGATAAGTGACAAAATTTCCTTCAGTGGAGCTGTTAACTTGTATGATTATACACTGTCAAAATTTCAATATGCATGGGATAAGCCGGGGTGGGATGGCAAATTGGGATTAAAGTACAACCTGCGGGATAAAATTATTGTTGGAATGGAAATAAGTGTTCAGGGTAAGCGGCATGAAATAGTCAATGGATATTATGTTGTTCCNNCTAATAACCGCTATTATGAGTGGGCATATTATCCCTCACAGGGAATTCTGTTCATGCTAGGGTTTACATATAGCCTATAATCCCTTCGGATTTTGCCCCCCAACCCCCCTAAAGGGGGGCTAATTCGGATTTACAATATTTATTTTAGAATACATTTTTTCTTTATTTTTTAGTATGTAAAAATCTTTCTCAATGAACGGGTATTAACCCCCTTTAGGGGGATGGGGGGCAAAAAAAACGAGATTTTCAAACAATCAGACTTCAAAACACACATTTAACATTTTAGTGTTAATTTCTTGCTGAAAAATGTGCATTATTTTTAACATTTTTTTAAGAAAAAACAATTAAAAATCCGTATATTTGCACCAATAATTAATAATCATAATATCAATATTTTATAATAGAATAAGTGAGGTTGATTCTGATGGCTGAAAACAGCAAAAAAGATATCCGGATTTCATTACAAAAAATCAAGTTTAATGTCGGTAATAAAGGAGTCAAATCAGTTATGACGCCTCATTAAAATTTTGTTTCGTACAATTTAAAATTGATATTAGGACAGGTTGACTTAAAAATAGAGGAATAATGAGCAAGAATGAAAAGAAATTGCAGGACAGTAAGGATTATTCAGCAGATAATATTCAGGTGCTGGAGGGTCTTGAGGCTGTGNNTACATCATCTTGTATATGAGGTTATTGATAACTCAATAGATGAGGCTATAACAGGCTATTGCACAAAAATTGAAGTTGTGATTAACGAAGATGGCTCTGTGACTGTTATAGATGACGGAAGAGGTATTCCTACCGGAATGATGGAAAAAGAAAAGAAATCAGCCCTTGAGGTTGTTATGACTGTTCTCCATGCTGGTGGTAAGTTTGATAAGGATTCCTACAAAGTGTCAGGAGGCCTTCATGGTGTGGGTGTTTCCTGCGTGAATGCACTTTCAACGCAGCTGTCTGCTGTTATTATGAGGGAAGGAAATATATTCAGACAGCAATATGAAAAGGGAAAACCTATAACGCCTGTAGAAGTAATCGGTAAATCAGATAAGTCAGGAACTTCTATAACTTTTAAGCCTGATGGAACTATCTTCCAGACTACTGAATTTAACTTTGAGATACTATCAGCACGTCTTCGTGAGCTTGCTTTCCTTAACAAGGGAATATTACTAACAATAAAAGATGCCAGAGAGCTTATTGATGATGGAAATGGTGGTACAGCCCGATATGAAGAGTTTCGATCCGAACTGGGTCTGAAAGAATTTGTTGAATATCTTGATTCCAACAGGGAAAGGCTTATTGAAAAAATTATTCATATAACATCTGATAAGACTGATATTCCTGTTGAGATTGCCCTTCAGTATAAAAACTCATTCTCTGAGAATGTTCATTCATATGTAAATAATATTAATACTATAGAAGGAGGTA
>PMIG01000009.1 GCA_003157055.1 Bacteroidales bacterium
CTTATTTACAATTACTGAGTTAATTGCAAATAAAAAACCCTCTTTAAGAAGCCTGAAAAACATTTTACAGTTTTTAAAAAATATTTGCTGAAATATCAAAGATAAGAAAACCTGAAACAATGCCTAATGGGGCATTTGTATTAATTGTCAATTTTGAGTTTGAAAAAATGGCTACAAGGAGAGACTAGAATGGAATAAAATCAGAATGAAAAACCTATAGCCTCTACCGGATTCATTTTAGATGCAGTGTTTGCAGGGGCATAACCGGCTACAATACCAATGATGCCAGAAATAAATACTGCAAGAAATATATTTGCAATCGTGAGATACATATTCAGATCGTATAGGTAATTTATGACCAGAGTGGCAAGGAATATCATTAATATTCCGAGCATTCCACCGATTAATGAAAGCAGCATGGATTCAACCAGAAATTGTTGAAGGATAAAAAACCTTTTTGCTCCCAGGGCTTTCTGAATTCCTATAATATTTGTTCTTTCCCTTACAGAAACAAACATGATATTTGCTATTCCAAATCCACCTACAATTATGGCAAAACCTCCAATTACCCAGCCCCCAATATTTATTCCTGCAAATACACCGCTGAAGCTCTGGGAGATAAGACTTGCCCTGTTCACCGCAAAATCATCTGATTCATTAGGATGAAGTCTCCTTGAAGCTCTTAATATCATAGTAGTTTCATCACTAAGTTCCTGTATCGGAACTCCTTCTTTAGCCTTTATCATTAAAGTGGCATTAAGAAAAATATTTTTCATATTTACAAAGGTCTTTCCAAAATTCAATGGGACTAATGTCTCCTCTTCCTTTCCAGTATCTCCGATTCCCCCTTTGCCTTCCTTCTTAAATACTCCGATTACTGTAGTTCTCTTACCCGATATTGTTATCTGTTTTCCAACAGGATCTGCTTTATCAAATAGTCTTTCTGCAATCACGGCACCGACAACTGCTACATTTTTACCTGAGGCCGATTCCTCAGGTGAAAAAAAGCGGCCATTATCAATCTCGAATGACCGGATATTGACAAATTCCGGAGTAATTGCCATAACATCAACATCACTTGCGAGATTCTTTCTGTATTTTATCTGTTCAGATTGGGAGACGGTGAAGCAGGCCGACGCAGTTTTTGTGGATCTGTTTAGAACAGCCTGATAATCGGTTTTTGAGACTACCGGTCTTTTAATTATGTCCCACCAGGGAAGTTTTGTGTTGAGACCCCATGGAAATTTATGAACATACAGAACATTTTCTCCCATGGATGAGATAGAATCATGGATCGACTTTTCCATCCAGTCGAGTACTGTGAATACCGAAATAATTGAAAAGATCCCAATAGTGATGCCAAAAAGCGATAGGAAAGTCCTTAACTTATTAACAATAACTGATTTAATTGCAAAAATAAAACCCTCTCTAAGAAGTCTGAAAAACATTTTGCTTTTTTTTTAATATAATAAATGAGGATCAAAGATACGAAAATCATTTAACGCTAATAATCATATATTATAATGTATGAGGTTATTAAAAAAATATCTATTTTTAGACGCCGTAATAGGGATATCCAACAACAGTCATAATTATCATATAATGAGTGACAAACGAATTCAAAGTGCTCTGATTTCAGTTTTTTATAAAGAAGGTTTAGCCGATATTGTGAATATTCTTTATAAATTAGGTGTTAAGATATATTCGACAGGAGGCACTTTTAGTTTTATTGATGATCTTAAGATTCCTGCTGAAAGAGTTGAAGATCTCACATCTTACCCGTCTATTCTTGGTGGAAGAGTTAAAACACTACACCCTTCTGTTTTTGGCGGTATTCTGGCCAGAAGAGAAATACCCGGTGACCTTGAACAGCTGGCAAAATATAAAATACCCGAAATTGATCTGGTTATCATTGACCTGTACCCTTTTGAAGAGACGGTAAAGACAATTGCTGAAGAGGAAGAGATAATTGAAAAAATAGATATCGGTGGTATATCACTTATCAGGGCTGCTGCAAAAAACTTTAATGATGTTCTTGTTGTTTCAGGAAGGGAGCAGTATTCTGATTTTATTGCTTTGTTGAAAGAAAAACAAGGTCATACATCGGTTGCAGACAGACGACTTTATGCTGCGAAAGCATTTCAGACATCTTCAAATTACGACACTGCCATATTCAATTATTTTAATATCCAGGCCTCAATACCTGCTTTCAGGGAAAGCATAAATATTTCATATCCTTTGCGATATGGAGAAAACCCACATCAGAAAGGGATATTTTACGGCGATACTGACGAGATTTTCAATAAACTTCACGGAAAAGAGATATCCTATAATAACCTTCTTGATCTTGATGCTGCGCTAAACCTGATTGATGAGTTCAGAACACCAACATATGTGATCATTAAGCATAATAATGCCTGTGGAGTTGCTTCCAGGACTAATAGCTCTGATGCATGGAAGGATGCACTGGCTTGTGATCCGGTATCAGCATATGGGGGCGTAATTGTTACAAATACCTCTGTTGATGAGGCGATTGCAGCAGAGATAAATAAGGTTTTCTTTGAAATAATTATTGCTCCCGGGTTTACAGACACTGCTCTCGAAATCCTTAAACAAAAAAAGAACAGAATAAT
>PMIG01000291.1 GCA_003157055.1 Bacteroidales bacterium
ATACGAGAACGGGGGATACATAAAAGTTTCGATGCAGAATAAAAATGAATGGAAAGCACCTTCTGTCATCCCATTTAACATCAATACCAGCGGTGCTGAGACATCTTTTACTTTCAATCCTGCAGGAAATGAAATATGGTTTGTGACAGATAAGGGAAAGGACGGGCTTGGCGGAAAGGATATTTATATAATCAAAAAGCTCGATGAAAAAAAATGGTCCAAACCGGTAAATGCCGGTCCGAATATCAACTCTCCCCTGGATGAGGAGTCAGTTAGGTTCTCTGATCTTGGCGATACAATCTGGTTCTGCTCAAAAGGACATAATTCAATAGGCGGCTTTGATATTTTTTACAGTGTCAAAAGTCCGGTCGGGGAATGGGGAAAGGCTGTGAATTGCGGTTTCCCGATAAATACATCATGGGATGATATATTCTATAATAAGCCAAAAGGAAGCAAATCGTTCTACCTTGCTTCTAATCGCCCCGGAACCATGGGCGGACTGGATATTTTTGAAGGAAAGGCCCTGCCTCCGAAACCGCTGCCGCCTGCTCCTCCTAAACGAGATACCGTTGTTATAAGGGATACTGTCGTGGTAATAAAGCAGGTTGTCCAGGCTCCGGTCCAGCCCGTAGTTGCTCCTGCGCCTGTTCCTGAACAGCCGAAAGAAGTAGTCCTTTACCTTATTGGGAAAGTTAAGGATTCGGAGACATCCGACCCCGTGCTTGCAAAGATCGATGTAATTGACCTCGCAACCGACCAGAATGTTGCAACGACGGCCAGTTCTGACGTTGATGGCACATATAGGGTACGCCTTCCTGAAAAGAAACCTTATATGATCGATTTCCGGGGAGCCGGGTTCCTGTCGGATATGAAGAGGATCAACATCCCGGCAAACTATTCTTCCGATACTTATAACCTCGATATTTCATTGGTCAAGATCAAGATCGGCAAAAAGGTGGTCCTCAATAATATTCTTTTCGAAACGGGAAAATCAATACTTACGACTAGCTCTTATGCTGAACTTGACCGTCTTTATAATATCCTGATCGATAATGCCCAGATGAAGATCGAAATATCGGGTCATACTGACAAGACTGGGAGCGAGCCAATAAACTTCAAGCTTTCGCAGGACAGGGCAAAGTCTGTTGTGGAATATCTTGTAAGGAAGGGTATTGACCGGTCGAGGCTTGAATACAAGGGATTTGGTTCTCTTCAGCCTCTGGCAGATAATGCAACCGCCGCAGGAAGGACCAAAAACAGGAGGGTTGAATTCAAAATACTTGAATTCTGATAATCTTCAGACTTTTTGACTTTAATTATTTGCAAGCTTTACTTTCAGATTTCCGCTTTTAATCTGACGCAAGTTCAGCGGAGGCAGATTGAAAGCAATTATAAACGATTTAAGATATTTTACCAATGAAGAATACCGCATTTACTAAATTTCACGAAGAAGCGGGAGCAAGGATGGTCCCGTTTGCCGGCTACAACATGCCGCTTGAATATACCGGGATAAACGATGAACATATCAATGTAAGAACAGGAATAGGCGTTTTTGATGTCTCTCACATGGGTGAATTCTGGGTTACCGGACCTCACGCCCTTGCATTTCTCCAGCATATAACTTCGAATGATATTTCCGAACTGGTTGATGGCAAGGTTCAGTACTCATGCTTCCCAAACGGTAAAGGAGGAATTGTCGACGACCTTCTCGTTTATAGGTTCAATGAAGCAAAATACCTTCTGGTCGTTAATGCAGCCAATACCGAGAAAGACTGGAACTGGTGCATCAGGAATGCCCCGGCGTTCGGCCTTGTTGCAGGGATAGATCTCGTGAATGCTTCAGATGATATTGCGCAGCTTGCCGTCCAGGGCCCCCTGGCTATGAAGGCAATGCAGAAGCTGACCAGGACACCGATCACCGGGATGGAGTACTACACTTTCATGGAAATCGATTTTGCAGGTATAAAAGATGTTATTCTCTCGACAACAGGTTATACCGGAGCAGGCGGCTGTGAGTTATATGTGAAGAACAGCGACGGTCCGAAACTCTGGAATGCAGTTTTTGAAGCCGGAGAAGAATTCGGAATAAAACCCGCGGGGCTGGCATCTCGCGATACTTTAAGGCTTGAAATGGGCTACTGTCTTTATGGCAACGATATAAATGATACCACATCTCCGATTGAAGCCGGCCTGGGCTGGATCACAAAATTTACCGGTTCAAAGGATTTTATCGATAAGGACCTTCTTCTGAAACAGAAAAATGAAGGTGTTGATAAAAAACTCAGGGGATTTATCATGATCGACAGGGGAATACCCAGGCAGCATTATGAGGTCGTCGATTCAAAAGGAAATATTATTGGGGAAGTTACTTCCGGCACCATGTCACCCATGCTGAAGCAGGGAATCGGGATGGCATACCTTGCTAAAGGATTCTGGAAAATAGATACTGAGATTTTCATCAGGATAAGGAATAAAGACCTGAAGGCCAAAGTTGTAAACCTTCCATTTTATAACAAATAAGATCCTATACGTCCTTCGTGTGCACTTCGTGTTCTTTCGTGTTCTTTGTGGTAAAAAAAGAATTAGACCACAAAGAAAATCACAAAGAGCACTAAGGAACCAGGTTTGGATATGTGTAAAAGAAAACTTGAAACCTGTTTTTCGCCAGCTTTGTACGAAGCAGGATTGCATTCCGGATCGATAGTTGTGATCATCGATATCCTTCGGGCTACATCTGCCATATGCACTGCCTTTGCCAACGGCGTATCATCAATCATTCCGGTTGAAACTGTCGAAGAGGCAAAGGAATATAAAAACCGGGGATATCTTATAGCAGCAGAGCGTGATGGCTATGTGCTTGATTTTGCTGATTTTGGCAATTCACCTTTTAACTTTACCAGGGAAAGGGTTGAAGGGAAAAACATTGTATACAGCACTACCAACGGAACCATGATAATTAAGATGGCTTCATCGGCAGGAAAGATAGTTACAGGATCATTTCTGAACATCAGCGCACTTGCCGGATGGATCATTTCCCAGGAGAGCAATGTTGTGCTCTTTTGCGCCGGGTGGAAGAATAGGTTCAATCTTGAGGATACAATCTGTGCCGGGGCAGTTGCAGAGAAGCTTATGGCCACATCCCTTTATTCGACCATCTGCGATTCGACCCATGCTGCAATGGATCTCTGGTCGCTGGCAAAAAAAGACCTTCAGGGCTATATTGAGAAAGCTGCACAACGAAGCCGGCTGCGCGACAAGGGACTCGATGACTGCATAAAATTCTGCCTTACTGCCGATTTTACAAAAAAGATACCTGTAATTAAAAATGGTATTCTTGTTGATAATATTTTATAAAATGATAGTTTTAGTGTTAATTAATTAACAATAACTAGCTCTTTTTATTATATTTTTGTCAATCTAGTGGGTCGTATTTATTAATTATTAATTGTAAAGTACCAATTATGAAAAAACACAATTTTTATGCAGGGCCTTCAATTCTCCCTCAGTACACGCTTGATAAGACAATTGAAGGTATTAAGGATTTTGCAGGTTCAGGGCTGTCAATTCTTGAAATCTCTCACCGCAGCAAGGAATTTATTGCATGCATGAACGATTCCATTGCTCTTGTCAAGGAGCTTCTTGAAGTGCCGGCCGGCTACCAGGTTATTTTTATAGGCGGGGGAGCCAGCATGCAGTTTGCAATGGTCCCGATGAATATGATGGAAAAGAAATCTGCTTATCTCGTTACAGGCGAGTGGGCAAGCAAGGCTTTCAAGGAAGCTAAGATGTTTGGCGAAGTTGTTGAGGTTGCTTCATCCAAAGACAAAAACTTTAATTATATACCAAAAAATTATATAGTTCCTTCCGATGTCGATTATTTTCATGTTACCACGAACAATACGATCTTCGGAACAGAGCTGAAAAAAGATCCTGACGTAAAAGTTCCTTTGATTGCCGACATGTCGTCAGATATCTTCAGCAGGCCCTTCGATGTTTCCAAATATTCGGTTATTTATGCCGGTGCACAGAAAAACCTTGCTCCTGCGGGTGTTACAATGGTTATTATAAAAGAAGATGTGCTCGGCAAGGTAACCCGTCCTATCCCAACCATGTTGGACTACAGAACACACATAAAGGCAGAGTCTATGTTTAATACACCTCCGGTATTTGCAGTCTTCGCAGCTCAGCAAACTTTACATTGGCTTAAGAATCTGGGAGGAGTAAAGGCTATTCAGAAGAAGAACATTGAGAAGGCAGCAATCCTTTACGACGAGATCGACAGGAATAAATTGTTCGTTCCCACAATTAAGGATGTCGAAGACAGGTCTCTCATGAATATTTGCTTTGTTATGGCTGATAATTACAAGGAGCTAGAGAAACCGTTTGGTGAATTTGCAAAGTCAAAAGGTATTATTGGGATTGAGGGACACCGCTCCGTCGGAGGATTCAGGGCTTCGACTTATAATGCCCTTCCGAAGGAGAGTGTACAGGCGCTTGTCGATGTTATGAAAGAATTTGAAAAGAATAATTAATAAAACCGAAATATGAAAATCCTTGTCGCAACAGAAAAAGCTTTTGCACCAACTGCTATTAAGCTGATACGGGAAGTAACAGATGCTGCAGGCCACCAGCTTGCTTTGCTTGAAAACTATAAAGATGTTTCGGAGCTCCTCGCTGCAGTTGCTGACGCCGATGCCATGATAGTCAGGAGCGACCTGGTCACTGCCCAGGTTCTCGATGCCGCAAAAAAGCTCAGGATAGTAGTAAGGGCTGGAGCAGGATACGACAACCTCGACCTTCCTGCCTGCACTGCTCATAAGGTGGTGGCAATGAATACACCCGGGCAGAACTCCAACGCAGTTGCAGAACTTGCTTTCGAAATGATGCTTTACCAGGCACGTGGCGGGTTCTCCGGCAAGTCAGGGAGCGAGCTCAGGGGAAAAACCCTTGGACTTCATGCTTTCGGCAATGTCGGAAAATATATGGCAGAGATAGCAAAGGGATTCGGAATGGATGTTTATGCTTTTGATCCGTTTGTAACTGAGGATGTGATGAAAAAATCAGGAGTCAAAGCATGCAAGAGCGTCGATGAGCTCTACTCGGAATGCCAGTATGTTTCGCTTCACATGCCGGCCAACGACAAAACGAAAAAATCAATTAACCATGAGCTTCTGAAGAAAATGCCTAAAGAAGCTGTACTGGTTAATACTGCAAGGAAAGAAGTGGTTGATGAGGAAGGGCTTCTTAAGATATTCGAGGAGAGACCCGACTTCAGGTACCTTTCAGATGTGGAACCTGACTGTAAAGCTGTCTTTGAAGAAAAACATAAAGGAAAATTCATCTTTACGGCTAAAAAGATGGGAGCCCAGACTGAAGAAGCAAACATCAATGCAGGTGTTGCAGCAGCAAGGCAGATAGTTGATTATTTCAAAACCGGAAACGAAAAGTTCAAGGTAAATAAGTAGAAAAATATATTTTTAATGGCAGTCGTCAGACCTTTCAGGGGATTAAGACCTCCCCGGGAAATAGCCAAAGAGCTCGCATGTCTTCCGTATGATGTTATGAATACTGAAGAAGCTGCGGCTATGGCTGCTGGAAAAGAGTGTTCGCTGCTTCATATCACGAGGGCGGAGATAGATTTGCCCGCCGGCACCGATGTCCACTCCGATGAGGTATATAAAAAATCGGTCGATAATTTTACCCTATGGCAGAAAAAAGGATGGCTCGTCCAGGATGAATCACCTTATTATTACATCTATGCGCAGACTATGGCAGGAAGGACCCAGTACGGTATTGCTGCATGTGCTTCCGTCGATGATTACCTGAATGGCGTCATCAAGAAACATGAGCTTACCAGGCCCGATAAGGAACAGGACAGGATGGTCCATGTCAGAGTTAACAATGCTAATATTGAGCCTGTTTTCTTTACTTATCCTGCTGTAAGGGAGATAGATTCGATAGTTAAAAAAATAGTAAGGAAAGAGAAGCCTGAATATGATTTTATATCTGAAGATGGTTTCGGCCACCATTTCTGGGTCGTAAA
>PMIG01000341.1 GCA_003157055.1 Bacteroidales bacterium
TATCCCATTGTCAAAAACAGATCCTGAGATCAGGAATTATATTCCTTCTTCGATGAATTCGAGAATCGAGACAGACAAGATCGAAAAAGAGTTTGGGGTACAGGATATGGTAATGCTGCTTTTTCAGGATTCATCAATAATAACACCTGGTAACCTAAGGCAGATCAAAGAGATTGACCGTGATATCTCAACGATGAGTGATATTTCCAGCAGGATATCGCCTTTTACAGTGAAGAGTATAAAAAGTTCTGAAGGGATGATGAAAGTCGATCCTATGATAAGAAAGATTCCTTCTGACGCTGAAGAAATTTCTGAACTGAAAAAGGAAATCAGGGACAATCGGTTTGCGCACGATATAGTTGTTTCATCTGACTTTACAGCAGCCGCGATCACTGCAACTATCAATAACCCGGGGAATGAGCGTGCCACGCTTAGCAAGATTGATTCGGCTATTGCTGCTCATCCTGGTAAAGCGAGTGTGCTGAAGGGAGGACTGCCTTACATCAGGCAGCACATAATGAAGGATGTCCGTAGAGATGCTGTAATACTTGTCCCACTAGCCCTGTTGATCATGCTTTTGGTTTTAAAGCTTACACTTGGAGAATGGAAGAGTGTAATGATGCCTTTCACAGTCGTGTTGCTTTCGACCGGAATAAGCATGGGCCTGATACCGATGCTTGGGTGGAAAATGTCAATAATTACTCTTCTTGTACCTGTGATACTTGTAGCAGTAGCCAACAACTATGGGATATACCTTGTCGCGCGATTCCAGGAAATAAGCCTCAGGGATGGTAACCTTTCACGGGATCAGATTATCACAGAGCTTACCGGCTCGCTGAACATGCCTATATTATTCAGCGGACTGACTACCATTGCAGGTATACTTGGATTACTGACACATTCAATAATACCTGCCAGGCAGGTTGGAGTGCTGGCTGCTACTGGAGTTACAATTGCTCTGATAATGAGCCTTTTCTTTATTCCTGCCATGATATTCACCCGTAAAAACGGGTATACTGCCGGGAGTAAAGGGAAAGCTGTTTCCAAAACTTTCTCAAGACTGACCGATTCTCTTTCAGGCATTATAATTAAGTATCCCCGACAGGTCATAATCATTTCATGTCTTTTCACAATAATATTATCGTCGGGAATATTATTGCTTAAGACTGAGACAAATCAGGAAAACTACTTTCCAAAGAATAACCCTGTAAAGCAGGCTTCTGAATTAATAAATACAAAGTTCGGAGGGTCTCAGACAATTTCTGTGATGGTTGCAGGCAACATTAAGGACCCGGCAATAATGAATGGAATAGATAACCTGTCACGCCAGGTTGAAAAGATGAAAGGTGTCGGCCAGGTATTCTCAATATCCCAGGCAGTGAGGGAGATGAGTAAAGCTCTCTATACTCCAGGTGAAGAGGGTTATGACCGGATCCCGGCCACTGCTGAGGGAGTTGCCCAGATGTTTGAGCTTTACAACATGAGCGGCGATCCGGCCGATTTTAAACAGCTGATGAACCCTGAAAACAACATGGCTCATATACTGATCAGGCTTTCTGATCCTGAGAAGGGCATAATAAGAGATGTACGGAACAGGATCTCAGAACTTGTCGCTCAGATACCTGCCGAAGTTACCATAGGGGGATATGCAATAATAATGGCTGATTTTGCCAGATCGATAATCAGGGGGCAGATATCTTCGCTTCTCTTTGCACTAATAACAGTAGCCATTCTTTTAACAATAATATTCAAATCAGTCAAAGGCGGTTTAATTGGTTCAATCCCGCTTGCTGCGTCAATACTGATCCTTTTCGGTTTCATGGGGTTTTCCGGAATTGCACTTGATAGTGCAACAGCCCTTCTATCATCGATAATGATCGGTGTTGGTGTTGATTTTACAATTCAGTACATCTGGTGTTTTAATATTCATATAAGAAAAGGATTATCTTATGAAGAATCGACGAGGGCTTCACTTGGAACAATAGGCAGGAGCATACTTATCAACGCATTCAGTGTTATGGCTGGATTCTCAGCTTTGGTGTTTTCGGGCTTTACATCCATCAGGTTTTTTGGTTACCTGGTCATAATATCAATAGGTTCATGCCTNNAAAAAAAGAAAATATGAAAAAAGGAATAGTGATATTAATGTTACTGCTGCCGCTTTTTCAGGTCTCAGCCCAGCAGATTGATGCGGGCCAGATTTTGAGTAAAAGCCGTGAGCTTACAATAACAAATTCATTGAGTGCAACTCTCAGTCTTTCGATTACAGAAAAGAACGGATCAACGAGGAAAAGGACCATTTCCATGGTTTCAAAAAGCTTTCCAGATGGAGCTGAAAAGCGGTTCATCAAATTCATGGATCCAGCAGATGTAAGAGGCACGGCAATGCTGATATTTGATAATAAAAATACGGCTGATGAGATGTGGATTTACCTACCGGCATTGAAAAAAACACGCCGTATCGTTTCATCTGAAAAAGGCAAGAGCTTCATGAGCTCAGAATTCTCAAATGCCGATATGAGCTCTCCTTCTCTCTCCGACTTTATAAATAAGCATATGGGATCTTCAGGAAAAGATAATCAGTGGATTATAGAGAGTACACCGATAAGTCAGGACAAGGCGGATGAATATGGTTATTCAAGAAAAATAACCTATTTCAGTATGGATAAATGCCAGGTGCTTAAAATGGAATTCTATAATTTTGACAATGATCTGTTCAAAGTAATTGAGGTTAAAAGCATTCATCCTATATCTGAAGGAAAGTATATGATTCAGGAGATGACTGCAAATAACATCCTGACGGGAAGAAAATCAGCAATTACCTTCACCAATATCATAGATAATCCAAAGATTGATGATTCAGTGTTTACTGTTCAAAACCTGGAACGATAAGACCACTTCAATGTTTTATCACCTCAATTAAGTTTTCTACATTTGCATCAAAGAGGTTATATGATCAGAACCGGCGATACTATCTGTGCTCCGGCTTCGGGAAACGGTGGTGCAATTGCAGTTATAAGGGTTAGTGGTCCGCAAAGTCTGAAAATCTGCGGAAAAATATTTTTTCCTTCCGATATTAAATTAAAAGTGGAGGAACAAAAGGGGTATTCCATTGTTCTCGGTGAAGTAAGGTCCGGGGATGATATTGTTGATGAAGTGCTGGTCAGCATTTTCAGGCCACCTCACTCGTACACAGGAGAAGAGTCTGTTGAGATCTCATG
>PMIG01000393.1 GCA_003157055.1 Bacteroidales bacterium
ATTATAAATGTCAGAAGCTGTCAGCCCAAGGCTTGCCATCTTATCAGGTTGAAGCCAGATACGCATGCTGAAATCATCTGTCCTCGTAAATATATCTCCGACACCCTTAACCCTCAAAAGAGCATCCCTGACAAAAATATTGGTGTAATTGTCAAGAAACTGAATGTTATGTGTGCCTTTAGGAGAGAAGATAGCTACATTCAAAAGTCCGCTCGGATTACGCCTGCGAACTGTAATTCCCAGTCTTTTCACTTCATCAGGCAGAATAGGAGTTGCAATATTTACCCTGTTCTGAACTTCAGTAGTGGCATTGCTGATGTCTGTGCCTATATCAAAATAGACATTTATTGACGAGCTGCCATCGTTATTGCTGTTGCTTTGAAGATAATTCAGGCCCGGAACTCCATTAACCTGTATTTCTATTGGTGTAGTGACAGTTTGTTCAACAGTTGTAGCGTCAGCCCCGACATACTGACTTGATATACGTACCACAGGCGGTGTAATATCAGGATACTGACTGACCGGAAGGCTAAGTATCGCCAATGTACCTACTATGACTAATACAATTGAAATTACTATTGCTGTAATTGGGCGTTTTATGAAGGTATCGGATATCATAGAATAAGTTTCAGGCTTATAGTTTCTTTGCTTTCCTTAATTGTTATTTTGTTGTCTCTGCAACGGAGCGATTGTAACCGCTGAACCGTCATGCAGTTTCTGTATGCCGTCGACTACGATTGTTTCACCACCATTGAGTCCTTTCAACACAATAACATTTGAAGTAACCCTGGGACCAAGTGAAACCTTTACCTGCTTAACATTTTTATCTTTCATTACAAAGACAAAATATTCACCCAATTGCTCAAGTACTGCCTGAAATGGGATGAGAACCTGCTGACCGGCATTTGCATTCAGCACAAGAACCTTGCAGCTCATTCCTGGTTTAAGCATTCTTTCATTATTAGGAACAGTTATCCTGACCCTGATTGAACCTGTCTGCGGGTTTACAGCCCTATCGATGACACTTATGCTTCCGGCATAGGGATACATTGAATTATCTGGCAGGGTGATCCTGAATATTGTATCACTCTTTGAAATTGCCCTGTTAGCCAGCTCCTGGAAACGGTAAAGCTCGGTTTCGCTTATTTCAAAATCAACTCCCATAGGGTCGTCCGAAGACACAGTATTAAGAAGAGTCTGTCCCGGAGTTATGAGAGCTCCCAGCTTAACGCTTGAAAAGCCAATTGTACCATTAAAAGGTGCATTGATTACGGAATAATCATAATCAGTTTTAGCTTTTATCAGTTCTGAATTTGCAGCATCCACCTGTTGCTTCGCCTTATTAAGATCTGTCAACGCATTGTCAGAAAGTTGTTTTGCAACAGCATCCTGCCTGGCAAGCTCGGTATAACGGTTGGCATCACGCTGAACTTTCTCAAGATTATCTTCAGCGATCTTAACATTTGACTTATCTTCCTCGTAAGCTGCCTGATATTTGCGACGGTCAATTTCATATAGTTTCTCTCCCGAATGAACCGGTTTACCTTCAGTGAAATATATTCCGGTTACATATCCGCTCACCTGTCCGCGCAGTTCTACTTCTTTTAATGCTACAATATTTGCAGGGTATGAATTATAGAATATGGCTTTTGTCAAATTGGCATTAGTGACCGTAATGGGTATTGCAGGCACATCTGTCTTTTTATTTGCTGCATTTCCACTACAGGAAAGCAATCCTGCAATCACTGCAAAATATAATATTACGTGCGTTATTTTATACATTGTGTTACAAATTTAAAGTCGGGTATCAGCTATCGGCAAAGAATAGTTCATTGTTCTGTTCAATTGATTTTTATGTCTCCTGAAGCTTTTTCCAGATCCATCTTGCTGGAAAGAACCCGGAAAAGTATATTTAAATAATTAAGTTCTGCTGTCCGTAAATCTGTTTCAGAAACTATAACCTCGAGATATGCCTTGATTCCTTTATCATACTGAAGCTTCACAGTGTTAAAGATATCTTTCGCAATAATGATATTATTTTTTGCGATCCTCAGCTCATTCAGATTGCTGATATACCCTGAAAGAGCCAGCGTATATTCACTGTTAATCTTACTTTTCAGATAATCCATTCCAAGCCGGGATCGCTGGTATTGAAGCTTGGCCTTGCTCAGATTATCCTGTCTGTTCATACCCTGAAACAGCGGAAGTGCCAATTTAAAGCCGAACAGGGAATTTGGATAGGCCTTATTATATAAATCAGAAAACAGATCATTGCCATATTGCGCGTTATAGTCATAAAAAGCAGATAAAGTTGGAAGAAATGACCATTTGTAATAGCTGATAGCAGAATTTTGCAAATTCAAGGTAGTCAGTAACAGCCTATATTCAATGCGATTATTATAATTCAGATTCTTTGTTGTATCAATTAATATTTCACTTTCAAATTTGGAAGAATCATATGAAATAGTCAGCTGTTTTTCAGGAGCCACTCCCATAAATTGTTTTAATTCAGCATATTTAGCTTTCAGGGCCTCCTCTGTTGATTTTCTTTGTGCCTGAGCATTGCTGAGAGATATTTCAGTACGCTGATAATCTATTTTATCAGTCAGTCCATTCTGATATAGACTGAAAGCATCTTTATAATTATGCTGCAATCGGATTATATCTTCATTCAGGACATTAAGCTGCTCCTCTGTCAGTAACACATCGAAAAAAGCTTTAGTTACATCAACATATGTGTTGATCTTTGAGTTTTCAGTGCTTTCTGCAGCCTGATTACGGAGTTCTCTGGAAGTTCTGGCAGCGTATAACAGGTTGTTGCTATATAAAGTCTGGCTTGCAGAAAATATACCTTCTGATACATTAGATGTTGAGGCGGGAAAGTTAATTCCCGGTGCTGACGGATCCGATACGTTAGGATAATACGCCATTGGCACCTGAACATAATGTTGCAAACTGGCATCAAATTCCAGATGCGGATACCAGCCCGACAAAGCTATTCTTATGTCTCTTTTATTAATATCTTCATCAATCAGGGATTGTCTAATCAAAGACTGGTTTGCCAGCGCATAGGTTATGCATTGTGATAATGTAACTATTGGAAGGAAGAGTATCATGAGCTGTTTGTCCTGTTAAAAAATTGGGAATAACCAGAAATACGGCACTTATCAGGCTTTTCCTGTATTTCCTGAACAGGTGGTTTTTTCCAGGCTTGTTTTGAAAGAAATATCTCATTTCTGAATATACGCTGCTTTAAACTTAATTAGTTTTCCGGGTTTGGAAAGCAAATATAAACGAATTAGCGCGACATTTAAGTAAATTGTTTTAAGGAATATTTCATTAAATCGAAGACAGATCCAGCGTTCTTTAAAACTAATTTTGTCTTTCAGGATCATGCTTAATGATATATTTCTCCCCGGAATTGTCAATTGAAACAAGTAACCATGTAAAGCAATTCATGAGTATTTCTGCCTACTTAGGAGTGAGACAAGATATCTTGATTTGAATTGCTCGCTTGCAAGTGCCTGTTTCAGGGGAGGCAGCTTAAGGATCACTCCAAGCACTGCTGCCATGGCTCTGTGGCTGAACATAACCTGCTTGTCGAATATAAGATTCTGAAGTTTGCCCCTCTCTATCGCCATTATTACAACCCTGTGAACTGAATTTACCGGCGTGATAACCCTTTCTTTTCGCGAACGAAGCTCAAGGGCTTTTTTATCACAACCTGTGAGACATATTCCGCAACCAAGACAGATATCTTCCTGCAATTTTGCCCTCTTCCTGTTTGGCTTGCCCGGATCGTTAGCCGATACAAGCGTCATCGCTTCCACAGGGCATAAAGCAACACATTTGCCGCAACCATTGCATTTATCTTCATCGATAAACGGGAGAAAGTTTGTCGTATGGACGGGATTGAGAAATCCGAATTTTCTTGCAGCTATCAGCGCTTCGCAGCAGCATCCGCAGCAGTTGCAGATGAAGTTCACCCTCTCCTGTACATTCTCGCCGAACTGCACCAGGTTATTATCCCGGGCCTTTTGTAAAAGATCAATACCTTCGGCAACGTCGACTTTTCTGGCTATCCCATGGCGTGTCAGCGAATCAGCACTTCCGTTAAATGTCATGCAGATATCCATGGGAGCATTACAGTTTTTCCCAATATGTTCCATCTTGTGCCTGCAATAACAGATACCGATACCTCTCGTATCAGCAGTTTTTATGACCTCCGATGCTCTCTCATAATCAAGCACATGAAGTGCATTTTCGTTTGAGAGCACCTCTTCGTTCACATATACTCTTCCAAGCTGTGTTTCTCCATCAGTGAAGAGATTTTTAATAAAGTCTTCTTCAACATTCATGTACTGATAAAAGAGCTCGGAAAGAGTCTTCTGATCAATATCATTTCTGTATCTCATCAATGAAAACTCAAAAAAGCCTGCCATCGGAGGCGGCATGGAATAGATCACATCGTCATTCTCACAGCCATCGATCAGAAGTCCCCTGTCAGCCAGATCATTCAATATGCTCTTTGCATCAGGTTCGCTGATCTTCCATATTGCTGCAGCTTTCCGGGCATTAAATGGCTTTATCGGCAATGATGAGACAAGTCCTGCTTCCCTCTCTGAAAAAAGGATCTTCAGTATTTCAAAAAGCAGATCAGAAGCAATGGCTCCCTGTGGAAAAAGATTTATCCTGTCGGAAAGTTTCTTGTAGTTATTATATTTAACTGTATTATGATGGGCCATACCTGCAATTGATTCTTTTAAGGTGCAATCAAATTTAATTTTTTAACCTGTTATCTGACTCAATCCTGTTTCAAATTCTGTTCTTGAAATATTTCAGGCTCAATGCTGATTAATAATATTCTGCTTTTTTGAAAAGAAGCAGCGATTTCCCTGATTGCATTTGGATTCATGATTATAAATTTAAAAGGCTAATATATCAAATATATTGTCCGTCTTTATAATTGAAAAGGTATTTGAAGTTCTTGTTTTTCGGATCATTGATTATTACCGAATCGCAAAATCCGTGAAAAAATGTGTTTTATCATACAAAAGAACCGTCATAAACAGCAGGTTCGCCGGCAAAATTTATGATTTTACCGGTTTTTTAATTGCACGTAATGCATTATTGGATTTCTTTGAAAAACATTGCAAAAAAAATGACAACACCTGATATGCGTTCCGCAAAAAACAAAAATTCCAGACCCGGGATTTTTAGTTTGCTGAAACCATACTCCGGAATAGTGATACTGCTAATCATCATGGCATTGCTTGGAAGCAGTACCAACATGCTGATACCTAAAATCATTGCGCACGGGATAGATACTTTCTCAGCCGGGCATTTTGATACAAGGTCTGTGGTTATCCTGTTCATGGCGGCTGCCGCAGGAATATTTATTTTTTCTTTCCTGCAAAACATTTTTCAGACTTATGCTTCGGAAAGGGTTGCTAAAGATATGAGATCCAGGCTCTCCGCTAAAATTTCTTCACAGAACTATACTTATATCATTAAATCAAACCCATCAAAGCTATTGACAAACCTGACTTCTGATATCGACTCTATAAAGATGTTTGTCTCTATGGCTTTTGTCAATATCATCTCTTCAGTTTTTATTATTTCCGGTACAGCCATTTTGCTGATCCTCATCAACTGGAAGCTGGCGCTGACTGTCATTGCAATTGTGCCGATTATTGCAGTAACTTTTTTTATTGTGATGAGGAAGGTAAGGACGCTCTTTAAACGCAGCCGTGAAAACATCGACATGCTGAATAAGATTATTAATGAAAGCATTATGGGCTCAGCATTGATAAGGGTGTTGAACTCGCAGCAACCGGAAAGCGTAAAATTCCTCGAGGCTAATTCAGTTTCACTCAATATCGGATTATCCATTGTGCGTCTTTTTTCAACGCTTATCCCTGTCATTATGTTTGTTGCCAATTTAGCGACAGTGACAATACTTGCCATGGGAGGCCATTTTGTTGTTGCCGGAACCATGACACTCGGGAATTTTGCAGCTTTCAACAGTTATCTTATACTGCTGATATTTCCGATAATGATGATTGGCTTCATGAGCAACATCATTGCGTCGGCTTCAGCCTCGTACGCAAGAATTAATGAAGTCCAGGATGCGCCGGCAACAGTTGAATCAGGAACTATTGACACTAATATAAAAGGTGATATTGAGGTAAAAAATGTTTCACTTTCCTTTGGAGAGAAGCCTGTCCTTAAAGACATCTCCTTTTCGATAAAAGCCGGCAGCAAAACAGCTATTATCGGACCTACGGCAGCGGGTAAAAGCCAGTTGCTGTACCTGCTTACCGGGTTGATTGCTCCTGATTCGGGCTCAATTGAATTCGACGGAGTCAGGATTGATAATTATACGAAAGATCTGTTCCACAGCCAGATTGGTTTTGTTTTCCAGGACAGTGTGATCTTTAACATGAGCCTTCGCGAGAATATTGCTTTCAGCAATAAGGTTACCGATGAATCATTGAATAAAGCCATTTCAATGGCTGAGTTAAGCGATTTTATTGATTCCTTGCCACAGGGTCTGGATACTATTGTTTCGGAAAGGGGCACAAGCCTGTCAGGGGGACAAAAACAGCGTATCATGCTGGCGCGCGCGCTGGCGATAAATCCTAAGGTCCTCTTGCTCGACGATTTTACTTCGCGGGTTGACAGGCAGACAGAAAACAAAATCCTCTGCAACCTCGAAAACAATTATCCCTGGCTGACTCTTATTTCAGTTACCCAGAAAATTGCACCCGTGAGACATTTTGAACAGATAATACTTTTAATGGAAGGTGAAATTATAGCAACAGGGAAACATAAGGATCTTAAAGAAAGTTCCCCTGAATATGCCCAGATTTACAGTTCACAAAAAAGCACGCATCACTATGAACTATAACTTAAATCAGGCATCAGGAAAGGCGGAGCAGAAAGCATCCAGCGTTGCATCGTTTCGCAAACTGGTGACGCTCACCGGCACGGAGCGGGGCAACCTGGTTAAGGCTATTGCTGCCATTTTTGTAAACTCGGGATTAAGCCTGCTTGGTCCTTATCTGGTTGGTCATACCATCGATACTTATGTTCAGACGAAACAATATCAGGGTGTGCTTCTGTTTGCTTCAATCCTAATGGCAATTTACGTCATTGCTTTTGCTGTGAACTATACCCAGATGCGCATGATGGGTGGCATCGGGCAACGGATGCTTTTCAGCCTGCGGACTGCGGTGTTTAATAAACTCCAGGAACTGCCGG
>PMIG01000369.1 GCA_003157055.1 Bacteroidales bacterium
AGGAGGATCTCCATCATAAATCTCTGAAATAGTGCTTATTCCATGTTCACTCATTACGGCCTCAAGACCATAAATAAGTTTTTTAACTTTCTGCACACCCTGTTGTCCATACACTTTCAACCATCCCTCACAAAATGGTCCAAAGAGCCATGGCCATACTGTTCCCTGGTGATAAGCGTTGTCTCTTTCTTCCTGATTACCATGGTAAGTCCCCTTATAAAGTTTATTTCCGGGAGAAAGTGTCCTAAGGCCTCTGGGTGTGACAAGTTCTTTATCTGCGACATCAAGAATCTTTTTCATCTGCTCGCGATCCAGCATCGTAAATGGGAGTGAAACGGCGATAACCATATTTGGCCTGACAAAAAAGTTCTTACCCTCTTCATCGTTTATATAATCGGCCAGATATCCTTTTTTATCATCCCAGAACAGATCAATGAATGATCTTTTTATCAATTCCGGAAGATGTCCAAATTCCTGAATGAATTTTTTATCTTTTTCTGCTTTTGCAATTTCAATAGCAAAACAGATTGCGTTGTACCATAATGCATTAATCTCCACGGCATAACCCCTTCTCTGAGTAATGGGAACACCATTCACGACAGCATCCATCCAGGTCAGTGATTTTCCGGGTGCTCCGGCATAGACAAGTCCATTTTCCCTCATTTGGATATTGAATGCCGTGCCATTCTTATATGCATAAACCACTGATTTGGCATCAGCTCCGTATCTTTCGATACAATCTAACCCTCCGTTGGCAGAGTACTGCTGAATGGCCCAGAAGAACCATAAAGGAGCATCGACAGAGTTGAAGGCATAATGACCTCCTGTTCCCATATTCGGAAACAAACCGTCCTTCATCTTGTTTACCTGGGTATCGAGAACATCACGGTAAAGTTCAAGCTTGTGACGGGCGAGAGCAAGACCGGGAAGAGAGATGAATGTGTCTCTTCCCCATGAGCCAAACCATGGATACCCTGCTATAATTAATGTCTCTCCATTCCTTTTCTGCACAAATTGCTGGGCTGCATTCCTAAGACAGTCAATGAAACTGTCGCGGGGAATTTTGCCGGAAACTGTTTTTGTGAACTTTGCTTTAAATCCCGATGGTTTTTCTTCATGAGTCGAAGCTGAAAATACGATGCTGTCTCCTTTTTTAACTTTCAGTTCAAAGAAGCCGGGTGAAAAAAGGTCTTCAGAATAATCATAACCTCTTTTCTGCTCTTCAAGGTATTCAACTCCAAGGTACCAGTCAGGCACATTAATGAATTCTGCATTTGTCGAGAACTGCATGTGCAAGTATGGGAAACCATCATACATCTTTGACTTGATGCCGTTCCTTATAGGTTCTGTTTTGGTAATTGCTGAAAGGTTTGCATGAGTCAGCTCGTGAATGCTCCTGAAGGCAAGGAACGGGCGTATCTGAAGTTTCATTGTTTCTGAGGCTTCAAGAATTGTATACCTTACCAGGAGCTGCTCTTCATAATGTACCAGAAGCCGTTCCATCTTGAGCATCACATTTCCGACTCTGAAGATAGTTATCGGTATCGATTCAGTTTCATAATCTTCTATATACTTATGCCCCTTTGGACTAAAATAATCGCCTTTGTACTTCCTTATTCCTATATTGAAGCTCTTGTCTTCATTTACTACCGTTACATCGAGCGAGGAGAGAAGAACATACCTGCCTCCTCCAAGTTCATCAACAGGGCATACCAGAAGTCCGTGATATTTTCGGGTATTGCACTCGACAATAGTTGTTGAAGCATATGATCCAGCCCGGTTTGTCCTGAGAATCTCTCTCCCAAGTGAATACTCCAGATTGACGATTTGCCCCTTTTCAAACTTAATGTAACTCATATATTTACCTCTTTTTCTAAAATAAAAAAGTCATTTAAGTTACCAATTTTTTCTCAACAATCCAAACCGGCTCTCCCTGACCAATAAATTATTAATTTTTACAGGATAGCTGACGGATAAAAAAAAGAATAACTTTGCATTTCGAATATTTAAAAATACAAGAATTAAATACTCCTTTTAATGTATAAAAACATTTGTTTATTTCTTATTGCTGCCGGTGTTCTTGCAGGCTGTAAAAATAATAATATTGAAATAAACGGCAAACTTTTAAATCCGGTAAAAGGAGAATTAATTTATCTCGATGAACTGAGATCAAATGATCTTATAACCGTTGATTCTGTTGCAGTTTCAGGAGAGGGTACTTTTTCCTTTTCAAGGAAGATTGAGTCTTCTTCATTTTACCTTCTTAAAACGGATCAAACCAATTTTCTTACCATGCTTCTTGAGCCTGGTCAGAAAATGAGTCTGAAAGCCTATTTTGATTCACTAAATTACCCAATTTCGCTTTCCGGTTCAAAAGGAACTGAACTGATGACAGAGTATAACATGAAACTCAGAAATACAATCAGGGAACTTGGCGGATTACGTGGTATCTACCTAAAAAGCCTGGGAACTCCGGAACTGCCGATGGTAATGGACAGTCTTCACAACATTGCCCAGAAATATCTTACAGATATAAATTCATACACGAAGACATACATTGACCAGAATCTTAATTCCCTTGTGAGTCTTGTTGCATTATACCAGCAGGTTGCTCCGGGTGAATATATACTTCACCCCGAAAAGGATCTGAGATATTTCCAGAAGGTTGATTCTTCTCTTTCTCTAAACTATCCTGACTACGAACCAGTCAAATCACTTCACGAACAGGTTCAGGAAATGACTACTGTCTCAGCTCCAGGAAAAGAGATCGCCCCGGTATCCGGAGAAAATTCAGAAGCTCCGGAAATATCTCTGCCTACTCCGGAGGGCGATACAATAAAACTTTCATCGACAAGAGGCAATATTGTACTCCTTGATTTCTGGGCTTCGTGGTGTCCTCCATGCAGGGCCGAAAACCCAAACCTCATTAAAGCCTATGATCTCTGGCACAGGAAGGGGTTCGAGATTTACCAGGTGTCGCTTGATAAGACCAGGGAGGAGTGGCTCAGGGGAATAAAGGACTATCATCTCGAGAAATGGATTCATGTAAGCGATGTCAAATACTGGAATTCATCCGTTGTGACGACATACCGGATTGAATCAATTCCGGCAAATTTCCTTCTTGACCGGGAGGGCAGGATAATAGCATCTAACCTGAGAGGAGAGTCGCTCCAGACTAAGCTTGCCGAACTTTTTAAAAACAAAAATCAACAATAATATATTTTCCAACTATATTCTTCATGAAAAAATCATTGGTACTTCTGATCCTGATAATTTTTACAATAAGCTGTAAAAAAAATGATTCGTTTCTTATAAATGGACATATTAAAAATGTTAAGCAAAAATATATCTACCTAAGCAGGGTTGACATAAATACAGTTTCGCTGATAGATTCATCCAAAATAAATAAGCAGGGGAATTTCAGGATCAGGATAAAATCGAAAGAACCGGATTTTTACCAGATTGGTTCTTCTTCAAAAGATTTTGTGACTCTCCTTGCCTCTCCCGGTGAGAAAATAGAGCTCTCCTTTAATGGCGATTATCTGTACAATAACTATACTGTCAGCGGATCAAAAGGCTCTGAACAGGTGAGGTTGCTTGACAATAAGCTTATAAGGACTAAGAATTCCCTTGATTCAATTACAAGTATCTATGATAAGGCATCAAAGGAGCCGGGATTTGATTCAAAGAAGAATCTACTTGAACAGGAGTACCTCAGGATTATTAAAGAACAGCGCAAGTTCAATATTGTTTTTATTATTCAGAATACCAACTCTCTTGCGACCATTAAAGCCATTTACCAGAAAATTAATGAAAACATGTATGTGTTATATGACGCACACGATCTGCAATACCTGAAGATTGCTTCTGACTCATTAAAACGATATTTTCCAGAATCGAGACATACAAAAGCCCTGATAAATGATTTTGGAAAGGAACTGAACCAGCTCTATGCCAGCCAGCTAAACCAGTTAAGCCAGTCAATCCCCGAAACAAAACTTGATCCTTCTTTAATCGACTTGAATGGGAAAAGGATTACTCTTTCATCACTTAAAGGCAAATACGTTCTTCTCACTTTCTGGTCGTCTGAATCCAGGGATTGCATTGTCGAAAATATTCAGCTGAAGGAATACTACCGGCTTTATCATGCTAGAGGTCTTGAAATTTACCAGATCAATCTTGACAAAGAAGAATCGACCTGGCGTACAGAAGTAAAGTTTGATGATCTGCCATGGATCAATACAAGAGAGGATAATCCAGCTTATCCTAAATTTACAAGACTTTTCAATGTAAAAGCGCTTCCGGCAAATTTTCTTTTCGATCCGAAAGGTGCTATTATTGCATCTGACCTTCATGGTAATAACCTGAAGATCAAACTTACCCAGTTATTCAGTAAATAGCATCAGAATTGATTGACCGGGGTAAGATATATTTCGCTTCTGATTTTCATCTTGGACTTAATGCCGGGAGCCCGCCCATTGAGCGCGAGAAGAAAGTTGTGGAATGGCTTGTAAAAGCTGCAGCCGATGCTGGGGAGATCTGGCTCCTTGGAGATGTTTTTGATTTCTGGTGGGAATATAAGCTTGTCGTCCCAAAAGGATTCACCCGCTTTTTAGGTACTCTCTCATCAATAACTGATTCCGGAATTCCTGTGCATTTTTTTACCGGGAACCACGATATGTGGGTTGGCGATTACCTTTTAAAAGAATGCGGACTTACAATTCATACAAGCCCGCTGACTACGTCCTTTAATGGCAAAAAGTTTCATCTTGCTCATGGAGAAGGTCTTGGGATTAAAGACCCCGGCTTTAAAATCCTCTTGAAGATATTCCATTGTAAGCCTTTGAGAGTGCTCTATTCTGCGATGCCTCCATCAATCGGAGTTGGATTCGGACTTAAATGGTCATTGAACTCAAGACTAGGAAAAGGGATAACAAAAGAATTCATGGGAGAAGAAAAAGAGGATCTTATCAGGTATGCGCTTTCATTTCCTGAAAATGAAAAGATCGATTACTTTGTTTTTGGACATCGCCACCTGGCAATGACATATAATCTAAAGAACGGGGCTGAGATAATTTTTCTTGGGGACTGGATAAAACACAGCAGCTACGCCGTATGGGATGGAAGTGAACTTGCTTTAAAGCTGACAGATTAATCAACTTTCTCTCCTATCTTAACCGAAAGGGTATAGTACGAATATGAGTCATTCAGTTTTTCGAATTGATAGATCAATTTACTTCCTGATTTCCGTGCCATGTCAATGAATCCCATATTCCCGGTTCCATCGGAGCTGTTGTTCTGTTCTGATAGTGATTTCCTGAATAATTCCTTTAATCCTGCCTTATCGTAACTGTTAATTCTTTCAAGGGTATCCTTCAGCTGATCAACTTTTTCATTTTTTACAAGATTACCAGTAGTAATGGTGTAAGTTCTCTCCCCAAACCTTATCATTGCAATCGGCATCCCAAATTTCTCTTCAGGATCGCGGCCGGGACTATATTTTGCTACGTTCTCGATTATCTCAACAAGGATACTGAAAACCCGCCGTTTCTGATTTGATTCGACATCATCTTCAGTGAGCTTAGCTTCAGTAAAGGAAAGAACTTCTTTCCCTACATCAGGAGTTATGTGACCTGACCATAAAAGGTAAATGTTGTTCTCGGCCATGAGTCTTTCAAGCTGAACCATGTTTTCGCCACTGAAAGGTTTTTCCGGCGTATGGTAATGAACCCCGACTCCTTCTGAATCAACTGTTTTGCTTAATATAAAATATGAGTGCTCGCTATCAAACTGCAGGAAATCATAATCAAGCTTATTCCCGGTTTTTTTAGCCATCTCAATAAGCCCCAGTCCGGCACCGCCCTTACTGCTGAATTCAGAATTACTAAGCATTTGCCTGTAAACGTTTCTGAGTTCACCGGTTTCCAGATGATTTATCTCATCAAGACGTTTCTTAAGATCTCCAATATTGGAAGTTGAGATTACATTACCTGTCGTAACAATATAGCCACCGTTTACTTTGGAATAAACAACCAGCGACATCCCCGCATGCTCGTTGCCATCACTGTGCCTTGTAACATTCTGGAGGCTCTCCAGAACGAACATAAAAACTCTTTTCCTTCCGACAAATCCAAATTCCGAATTCTCCATCTCTTTTTCCAAAAGCATAAGGAGAGGAACAGAATTTTCATTTGTTACAACGCCCCGGTATACGAACATAAGGCGTTCCTGCATCATTTTATCGCGAATCCTGCGTGTGAGATCCATGCAAAGAAGATCAGGTAGGTTTTAAAAAGATAAAATTAACAAAATTTAATAACTCTGCAAAGTAAACATATAAATTGAAAACAAAAGAACATATTCTGCTGATTAATAGGGAGCTTAATGTATCACCTGTCTACAGAATTGAAGAGGGTCTGGAAAATGTCCATAAAAATCTTGAATCATTTGCCGGCAGATATGAAATACTTCGAAAGAATGACAACCTTTTTATGTTTTCAGAGGGAATATGCGTCCATGAAAAGCGTCTCCAGAAGCTCAGAAAAGGAACGGCCCGGGTTTCTTTTGGAACAGAAGAGAAATTCGGAGATGACGTAAATATCGTTCCGGTTGGAATTCATTATACCTATCCCGACAAATTCCGCAAGGAGGTAATAATCAATAACAAACAAGAACCTTATTGCCGACATTGCATCAAAAAGAAAGGAAATACTGGAAATACTGGATCATATTAAAGTAACTTAAACCTGAATGCACTGCTTCCTAAAATGGTCACGGATTCCGCCGGGACATGATTTCCTGAATGCTCTCTTCCAAAACAAGGTTAAACTTCTCTGGAGCTTCCCAATGTATATAATGATATACATTGGGAATAATCCTGAGCTCTGATAAGAGATGATATTTCCTGAATGCTTCAAAATTTGTAGAATCCTGATCCGAATTAATCAGAACAATATTAGCATGAATCATTTTAAGCGATTCAAGACATTCTTCATTTCTCCACCGATAGTAATCTTTTATGGATTCACTCCAGCCAATCTTAGGAGCATTTTCAACCATAAATATGTATCTCTTACTTAAGCTTTCAGAATTATTCTTAAAGTTAGATTTCACATTTTCGAAAGTTGGAGTTGAAACATTTTCTATATTTATACTAACCCACTGGTTAATAAATTGCTCCGTATACTTTCTTTCTACATCGTGAAATACATCCACAAGTACCAGTCCTGATATTTTTTTGGGAATCATTTTGGATGTTTCAATAATGACCGCACCACCCATTGAATGTCCGATAAGAACAACGTCATCTAAATGTAGCTTATTAATAACTGCAACAACGTCTTTACCCAATGAAGCCATATCCCATTTTTCACGATCATTGCCTGATCCTCCATAACCTGCAAGATCGATAGTAACTACTTTATACTTTTGTGAAAAATAGGGAACCTGATCATCCCAGGTACTTTTAGTATTACCCCAGCCAGGGATAAAAACAAGTGCTGGCTTCCCCTTCCCACTTACTTCAAAACTTATTTTAACTCCATCTGAAGAAACTGCAATGTTCTTCGGTTCGTTTGAGCAATTAAAAACAGGCAGTAGTAGTAATAGAAGGCAGGTTAAAAACAAAAAATTACTTCTGTTCATTTCTTTCAAAGTCATTTAAGTACTATCTTCAGATTATGAAATCTTCACAATCATTTGGACTAATTGCTATTATTTTAATTAGTTTTTTCTTTATTTGTTATTAAAAAATTAAAAAAGATGTTAAATAATTTAAAATTCGCGGTTTCTTTTCTGATGGCGGCATTAATTCTTTCATGCAATCATAATCCAAAGGTAAAAGAAATAATAAAAACATCCGATAGCACTTCTGTAAAGCACGTTAATACAACAATGGTAATTGACACGACCACAGATGCTCTGGCTTCTTTCATCTCAGGGATGCCTTATAATAAAAATGAATGCTTTTCAAAGGTTGATTCAGCTGCAAAATGGAACCAATATTCAAAACAAATTGACATATTATTTTCCCATGCTTACTCTTTGCGATTTGAAAAAGTGAAAGAATGGGCCAACAGTGAGTTAATAAAAACCCAAAAAATAAAAACGCTGTTCTATCCATTTGGCGGACCTGATTTTCTGAATGCGAATATCTTTTATCCTGAAGCCGACAAATATATTTTGATAGGTTTGGAGCCGATAGGATATTTGCCTGATATCTGTAATATGATTCCCGACTCAGTGAACAGCTATCTTAATTCAGTTAATTATGCATTAAGGGATATCTTCAAGCGCAGTTATTTTATTACATCGAAAATGGATAAGGACCTGAGGAAGACTAAATTAAACGGCACACTTCCACTTATATCATTTTTCATCAAGCGAACAGGTCATCAGATAGTTTCTATTCAGCGGATAGCTGTAGATTCCATGGGCAAGTTGCAAATAATTGACAGCCTGAAGAGTAAAGAAAATATTGTAGCGGGAGTTAAGGTGGATTTTCTTTCTTTGTCAAAAGAAAAAGTACAGTCGGTTTATTATTTCAGAACTGATCTCTCGGATAAGGGCTTGGCAAAGAAACCGGGTTTCAAAACCTATCTGTCTGAATTACCTGAATCTTATACATATTTGAAGGCAGCATCATATCTAATGCATAATGATAACTTTAAGATAATCCGTTCTATAATATTCAACACTAGTTCAACCATCCTGCAAGATGATTCAGGCATTGCATACAAATACTTCGATAAATCTGAATGGAATATCAAGTTATACGGCAAGTACTCAAAACCGAGAGATGAATTCTCCTACATTAGTGAACCTGATCTGGAAAAAGCATATAAATCTTCTGAACACAAGCAATTGCCATACAGTCTGGGTTATAACTGGGGAACTGACCATACCAGTATGCTTTACGCTATAAAAAAATAAAATAATTGCTTTAAACAGGATATAAATCCGGAGTTAATTTTTATTTTTTATCCGGTAGAGGTTGTTTCCTCTTTTAAAAACATAATAAGCAGGAATTCCAGCAATAACGGTCAATGCGGCTATGGAAGACTCGAGGGGCCGTTCAGCATAGGAGAGCCCAAGTATAAGAAGACTGGCTGTTATAAATATGATCTGGGTAATAGGAAAACCAGGCATTCTGATTGCATCAGGATTCTCTCTTCTTAGTTTTATTACGCCAAAAACCGTTAATATCGGAAATATCCCCAGGGCAAACCCCATATAGGTCAGAACCTGTTCAAATGTTCCGGANNTATAAAAGCGCTCAGAGAGGAAAACAGGGCAAATGCAATCAGAAGCGAAAAGAGTATATCCGCCGATCTGCCGAAAAGATTTCCCATAGCAAGTCCCCCTACAGAGATTACGCCTTTCATTGCCTCGGGATTAATCCCATAAATATACAACATATTGATCCCAAGGTACAATAGTATCACAATGCCTGTCCCAAAAAGCAAAGATCGCGGAAGTATTTTTGAAGGGTTTTTTATTTCAGCGCCAAGATATGTTGAAGCATTCCAGCCGCTATATGCAAACATAATCCACATTAGTGATAGTCCAATAGTCTTCCATCCGGCTAAACCCGGAGCAAC
>PMIG01000171.1 GCA_003157055.1 Bacteroidales bacterium
CAGATGTATATTTTCTGGGAGCTTGTAGGTGTCTCTTCCTACCTGCTTATAGGGTTCTACTACGAAAAGCCTTCAGCAGTGGCAGCATCAAAGAAAGCATTTATTGTGACAAGGTTTGCAGACCTCGGTTTCCTGATCGGTATACTGCTACTCTCCTTCTATACAANNCTTTCGGTAATTACATGGTCGATGATCTTCGTCTATCTTGGAGGTGCCGGAAAATCGGCAATGTTCCCGTTCCATATATGGCTTCCTGATGCTATGGAGGGCCCTACACCGGTATCGGCACTTATACATGCGGCCACTATGGTGGTGGCCGGAGTGTACCTTGTTGCCAGGATGTTCCCGGTTTATTCCATGGCTGCGCCTGTCGCACTGAATGTTGTGGCTTATGTCGGGGGATTCTCATCCTTGTTTGCTGCAATTATTGCATGCACCCAGACAGATATAAAAAGGGTGCTTGCATACTCTACAATATCGCAAATCGGTTACATGATGCTGGCACTTGGAGTTTCAGGATATGGAAGCCATGAGGGACTGGGCTACACCGCATCAATGTTTCACCTCTTCACACATGCAATGTTTAAAGCGCTGCTATTCCTGGGAGCCGGAGCAATCATTCACGCAGTTCATACTAACCTTATGACTGAAATGGGAGGACTTCGCAAATACCTTCCGATTACCCATCTTACATTCCTCATTGCCTGCCTCACCATTGCCGGAATACCTCCTTTTTCAGGGTTCTTCAGCAAAGATGAGATCCTAGCCGCAGCATTTCAAAGCAACAAGATCCTGTTTGCGGTTGAATATGCTGTTGCAGGGCTTACCGCATTTTATATGTTCAGGCTTTACTTCAATATTTTCTGGGGAAAAGAGACTCAATATCAGCATACGCCGCATGAGGCTCCGTTTTCGATGACCATACCACTTATAATACTTGCTTTGGGAGCAGTATTTGCCGGGTGGATTCCTTTCAATAAGCTTGTTACAAGTGACGGGAAGGCTTTTGAATCATCAATTGAATGGGGTGTTGCAATTCCATCAGTACTGATCGGGGTCCTTGGAATTATCGTTGCCATGGTAATGTACAGGAAGGAAAACAATATCCCGGAGAAATTGGCAGCTGCATTTAAAAATACCTACAAGCTGGTTTATCATAAGTTTTATATCGATGAATTCTATCTTTTTGTTACCAAAAAAATAATTTTCCGATATATATCAGAACCTATAGCATGGTTCGACCGGCATGTTATTGACGGCACAATGAATTCAATAGCAACGGTTACCCAGGTAGTATCATTCAGAATCCGGAAATTCCAGTCAGGACAGCTGCAGCAATATGCACTTGTCTTTATTTCAGGGGCAGTTTTGCTGGCTGTTATAATGATCTTATGGTACTGGTAGTTAAATAGATAATGTAAGAACACTATGAATATTTTAACCTTTTTTGTCGTAATTCCTGTCCTCACCATTACCGGGATAATATTAGTAAAGGATATTAAACGGGTAAAGCTGGTGGCATCAATTGGTATGGGAATGCAACTTCTCCTGGCTGCTTTACTGGTAGTACTTTATGTTATGCAGCGCAGGGCAGGGAATACTGAAGAAATGCTTTTCATCAGGGACTTTGTGTGGTTTAAGAGCCTGAATATTCATTTTGCCCTTGGAGTGGATGGCATATCAGTAGCAATGATAGCACTTACATCTGTGGTTGTCTTTGCAGGTGTCTTTGCTTCGTGGGAAATGGCGTTTCTTACCAAAGAGTTTTTCGTATCGCTTATCTTACTGGCTACAGGGGTATTCGGATTCTTCATTTCGATTGATCTGTTTACAATGTTCCTCTTCTATGAACTGGCGGTGATCCCAATGTATCTGCTTATAGGCGTATGGGGAAGCGGTCCAAAGGAGTACTCTGCGATGAAGCTTACCCTGATGCTGATGGGAGCATCAGCCATCCTTCTTGTAGGCATACTTGGGATATATTTCCACTCTGCTCCTAACGGAGAACCCCTTACCTTCAATATACTCAGGATCTCAAATTATGTAATACCAATCCAGGCACAGCGGGTATTCTTCCCAATGACGTTTGTCGGTTTTGGAGTTCTGGGAGCGCTTTTCCCTTTCCATACATGGTCTCCTGACGGCCATTCATCAGCCCCCACCGCAGTTTCAATGCTCCATGCAGGCGTACTTATGAAGCTTGGAGGTTACGGAGCCTTCAGGGTGGCAATCTTCCTCATGCCTGAAGCTGCAAAAGAAATGTCATGGATTTTCATTATCCTTACTTCAATCAGCGTAATTTATGGTGCCTTCGGGGCAATGGTCCAGAAGGATCTCAAATATATCAATGCATACTCATCTGTGAGCCATTGCGGCCTGGTGTTATTTGCAATTCTGATGATGAACAAGACGGCAATGACCGGAGCAGTTCTCCAGATGATCTCTCATGGACTGATGACGGCACTCTTCTTTGCTCTGATAGGAATGATCTATGGAAGGACACATACAAGACTGATCAACGAAATGGGCGGGCTGATGAAGATCATCCCCTTCCTTTCGGTGTGCTACGTGATAGCCGGCCTGGCATCCCTCGGACTTCCCGGGTTAAGCGGATTTGTTGCTGAAATGACAATATTCGTAGGTTCCTTCCAGCATCCGGACCTTTTCCACAGGATCATGACAATAATAGCGATCACTTCAATTGTCATAACTGCCGTTTATATCCTGAGGGTTATAGCGATCCTGCTCCTTGGGCCTTCTCGAGATAACCAGTATGAACACATGAATGATGCAAAATGGTATGAAAAAATATCTACAGTTACATTGATTGCATGCGTTGCTGCCATTGGACTTGCTCCATTCTGGCTTTCATCTATGATCGGGACAAGCATGCAGCCTGTAATAGATAAGATACTTGCAGTCAATCCATTCTGATTTATTTAAGTTAACAGGAACAAAAAGATATGAGTCTACAGAGTTTTTTAATGATGCGTCATGAATTGCTGCTTGCAGTTGCAGCGATATTTATCCTGACTGCAGAAATATTCATCAATCCTGCCCGAAAGAAGACTAAATGTCTTATTTCAATTGTGCTCTTCTCGGTTGTGACAATTGCAGGATTCCTTCCGTTCAGATTAACCGGAACATTATTTGGAGGAATGTATGTTTCCAGCAATGTATCAACCCTTATGAAGAACATCCTGAACATCGGAGTGCTACTGGTATTGATTCAGTCTGTAACATGGCTTAATAAGGAAGAAAATTCGGACAGGATGAGTGAGTATTTCATTCTTATCATGTCGACTCTTATCGGTATGGATTTCATGATATCGTCAGGTCATTTCCTTATGTTCTATATCGGGCTTGAACTTGCCACAATTCCTGTTGCCGCCCTAGCAGCCTTTGAAAGGTATAAGAATAAATCAGCAGAGGCCGGTATAAAGCTTATTCTCACATCTGCGCTATCGTCTGGCGTACTTTTATATGGATTATCAATGATCTATGGTACAACCGGCTCTCTCTATTTCTTTGAAGTATCCCAGCATTTTCCCGGCTTTAACCTCCAGATACTTGGGTTCATTTTCTTTTTTGCCGGGATGGCTTTCAAGATATCAATAGTTCCTTTCCATCTGTGGACTGCTGACGTGTATGAAGGAGCTCCGGTAAACATAACCTCTTATCTATCTGTTATTTCAAAAGGAGCTGCAATATTCATTCTGATCATCATCCTTTATTCAATCTTCCCGGTGATAATGGTGACATGGCAGAAAACGATCCTGGTAACATCTATCCTTACAATGACTATTGGTAACCTCTTTGCAATCAGGCAACAGAATATTAAACGGTTCCTGGCTTTTTCATCCATTTCACAGGCAGGGTATATCCTTGTTGGAATAGTCGGCGGAAACCAGCTTGGAATGGCTGCGGTTATATATTATATCCTGGTGTATATATTCTCAAACCTCTGTGCATTCGGGGTTGTGACAGCTATATCAAATTCAACGGGAAAAGAAAGTATTGAAGATTACAATGGTCTCTACAAGACGAATCCCAAACTGAGCCTGACAATGATGCTAGCTCTGTTTTCCCTTGCCGGGATACCGCCTCTGGCCGGATTCTTCGGGAAATTCTTCCTCTTTACTGCAGCTGCAGAAAAAGGGTTTTACTTCCTTGTTCTAATCGCAGTAATTAATACAATAATATCACTCTATTATTACCTGCTTGTTGTAAAGGCAATGTTTATAAATAAAAATGATGATCCGATTGTAAATTTCAGAAGCGATTTTTCGACCCGGTCAGCTCTTTTAATCTGCGTTGCCGGCATTTTTGTCACAGGTTTTGCAAGTATAATTTTTGAATTCATTAAAGGACTAAGTTTTGGCAACTAATAGAACCTATTAAGGTATCAATAATGCAAAGTATATCATAAGGCGATTGACGGAGTAAGATGCACAATCGTTGAACCAGGCCTGACCTCCATTAGACTATCTTAGTTGCCTTATAAAAGTTTCTAAAGTCCTTTGACCTTAAGATCACTCTGGTAACCAGGTCAATATTCGATGTTTACAGATTAGGAAAATCATTTTCTGATCAACTATGAAATTTACTAATTTTAGGGTAGATTTGTTTCAAGTCTGACCATTTATGAAACTTTTCAGATCGTTTCTGATTGAAC
>PMIG01000038.1 GCA_003157055.1 Bacteroidales bacterium
TTCGCGGCCTCTACCAGTATCTCGACAACGAATGCGCCAAACAACTTTTTAACGGCTACCAATATATCAACAAAGAAAGCGACATGGGTGCACCCGCTTTAGCCAAATCAAAGAATTCCTATCATCCCGTTTTAAAAATCAAATCCTACTGTCTGACCCTCACGGGAAATCCGGGCGGAGAAAGTATTTAGCCGGTCTGACAGCATGAACAAGATAAACCATAAATCAAGATTAAAGGCAATGAACTCGATTCAGGCTTGCTCTCGACCATAATCACATCCAGCGCTGCACACTAATACCATTCTATTGGGGATTTATTTCATGCGTAAAACGAAGATAGTCTGTACCATTGGGCCCTCAAGCAGTTCAGCAGACGTGATCGAAGCAATGATTGAGAGCGGCATGAATGTGGCCCGTCTGAATTTTTCCCACGGTAATCATAGCNNGTGTCTTAGAGCTTTCGATATTATTTTTAACACAATATGAACGCGTTCCATATAAAATGAGTCACGCTTATTGAGAATAACGGATTATTCATGAAATATCACTGTGCTAAAATTGTGCTAAATACAAAAGAAATAGCCAGAATAAACCGAATTCAATAGAATTATGAGTAAACAATTTTTGTCATATTATTTAATAGTTACGGGAAATCAGACACAAAATAAAAGGGTTAGAATTTACGTTTTTTGATTTCCTAANNGTTCGAATCGCGCCAGGGGTACCATATAAAAAAAATAGCTTACAAAAATACAACTGTAAGCTATTTTCATTTTTGCTACCCGATCGCTAACCTCAGAGAGCATTTTTCGTGACCTTGGATGATCCTTGTTCTCATTTTTGATTGCTTATTGAGTTTACCTACAAACAAATGGAAACAAACTTATTGAAATTCATTGATTACCAAAAGAAACAAAGTAGTGGATTGGATGGCATGGTATGCAGAAAAGGACGATGACAACGCAATAACGAAAATACGTCTCGTGCATGGAATTGCTTTCAGTTCTATCCTTGAATAGCTCCAGCGTTTTCCAGGACTTATTTCACCGGAGATTCTGTCTAACGAAATTCCTGATGTGGTTTGCCCTTTTTAGATCCCCGACTTTTTCAAAGTGAGTAGCAGCCTCCAGGAATACGGTCTTTGCCGTGCTGTTTCTTCTCATGAATAGATAACAATCACCCATTTGCCACAATGTATAGGCCAAAGCCCGCTCATTACTGATATTCCTGCTGATGTTTATGCTCCGGGTAAAATAGTCCAGCGCTTCTTCATATCGGCCCTGCATACTCAGCACTTTGCCGGTATTGCCGAGAACTATTGCCATGCCCTCTTCGTCGCCAATTTTTCTCTTCAAATCCACAACTTGATTGTAATAACTCAACACCTGATCATACTGTTTCCGATAATAATATATGCCAGCAATATTCAGAAGAGTGCCTGAGGTGTCATAACCGTGCTTGATATTAATCGCCAGACTTTGATTATAGTAGGCCAGCGCTTCATCGTAGCGTTCCTGTTCGGAGAGAATTCTACCAATACCTTGGAGAGCAGATGCGATTCCCCTTTCATCGTTTGTTTTCCTGTATAGGTCGAGACTTTGATTGAAATACGGCAGCGCTTCATCGAAACGACTTTGATCGATATATACATTACCGGTCCACATAAGCGCATCCGCAATGCCGGTTTCATCGCCGATGTTCCTGCTGATCGCAAGGCTCTGATCATAATACCTCAGGGCTTCATTATTTTTTCCCTGGCTATTGAGCACGGATCCTTGATACCGAAGACCCTTAGAATAGCCTTTCTCATCTTTATTCTTCTTGAATATCTCCGCCGCAGACGTATAGCTGCCGAGAGCCGGGCTGTATTGTCCTTTCCTTTCCTGGATGTTTCCCTGAAGCAAAAGCGCATCCGGCTGCGCCGAATCCTCGGCGAGAGTTTTCTTTATCCATTCCTCGGACTCGTCAGTACGGCCCGCATAGTAGGCCTCCCGGGCACGAGATATGAATTCAAGAACATTTATATTTCTTGATGTGGGCGCTTCTTTCATTCTCTGGATATCCATAAGAGAAGGGGTGATGTTGATCCATGAAAGGGTGCTTTTAGCCAGACTGTCTTGAAGCTCGAATATATTTTTAAAGCTGCCTTTAACCCTTGCAGTTTGTTGGACACCTCCACTTTCAACATCAATAAGTCGGGCATTCATGAGTATATCACCCTCGGCCATCTGATAGCTTCCGACAACGAGGTATTTTGCCGAAGTGAGTTTCCCCACTTTGATAGCTGTTTTTTCGTCCAAAAGACCACTATGTGACAGCTTCAGCTCTTCGACAGCCTTTGCTAATTGACTTCTTTCAATAAGAATCAGTCCCTTGATGGAACCCAATTCTGTAGCCACAGTGTCTGAAATGCCTTCTCCCAACCAATTCTTATCGTTATCTCCAGTTAGATTTTTAAAGGGCATGATTGCGAGACGGGTATAAACCATTTGGTTTTCAGCCCAGGATAGCGGGGAAACAAAAATAAAGAAAAGAAGAATGGCAAAAAAGAGTTTAGTAAATCTCGATATAAACATAGAGCTTCTCTCCTTACATTGAGTTAAGTGGACCGGTTTCAAGGCAGTGCATGCACTTTCAGATATCATTGTTTTTTATAAGGGAATATATGCTTGCGAGTCAACTCAATTCTTATCAAGCATGTTCATCCCCTTATAAGAATATTGAATACACTTTCAAATAAAGTATATCAGCGAAAATTGCCAGATGCTCACTTACATGAATGACTAAACAAAAATTCCCATATAAAGCAAAAGCCCCTGAAC
>PMIG01000004.1 GCA_003157055.1 Bacteroidales bacterium
CAGAAACCGCAGCTACGACAGTTTACTAATGGTTTTTGAAACCCTATTCCCTGAATATCACAATTTGAAATTTAATAATAAACCTGCAACAGTTAAGGAAATTCAAAAACTTTTAGATAAGAAGACTGCAATGATATCATATATTGTTGAAGATAGCACAATAGTCATTTTTACATTGACTAAAAGTAATTTGGATGTTCACAAAGTGCCTAAGATTACAAACTTAAATGATAGCATTGTCTGGTTTCGTTACGGTCTTATAAAAACCAGTCTCAGGAAGCAGGAAACCTATAAAAGGTTAGGTTATGATCTTTATCAACAACTTTTCCCGGGAAATATGCTGAATGATAAACAAATTGAAAACCTAATAATAATTCCTGATGATGAATTGGCGATAATACCTTTTGAGAGTTTATTAACTAATAAATATACTGGAGATATAAATGCATATAATGAATACCCATACTTCATCAAAAAATATAATATCTGCTATTCTTATTCGGCAAACCTATTTTACTCAACATTTTCCAAAGAGGTTTCTTCAACATTAGAGATAACGAGATTGAATGATTGGCTGGCATTTGCTCCGGTTTTTGACAATAGAAGCAACCAAAATATGATAATCAGCCAGGAACTTCAACGTCAGTTGGACTCGCTTAAAACAGATTCCTTGATGACGAACCGGTCTATGTTTGACAGAACAAATATTAGTCCATTGCCGGAAACTGAAACTGAGATTAAAACCATTTTTAAACTTTATGATGATAGAAATTTGAAAGCAAAAGTTTTATTACGTAATGATGCTAATGAAAAATTTATTAAATCAGGAGAGTTGGGAAAATATAAAGTACTGCACTTTGCAACGCATGCTTTCGTTAATTCAGAGAAACCAGAACTTTCAGGCTTATTACTGGCACAAGACACTATCGGAGGGGAAGATGGAGTTTTGTACTCAGGAGAGATCTATAACTTAAAATTAAACTCAGACCTTGTAGTATTGTCAGCGTGTGAAACAGGACTTGGAAAGATTCAGAAGGGTGAGGGGATAATTGGCTTAACAAGGGCTTTATTGTATGCTGGTACAAAAAACATTATTGTATCTCTTTGGAAAGTTACAGATAAAAGTACATCAAACTTAATGGTTGATTTTTATAAAAACTCTCTTGCAAGTAAAGGACAACAGTCACACTCTGAGGCTCTCAGAAATGCTAAGTTGAAAATGATTAACGAGGGGAAATATGCCCAGCCTTTTTTCTGGTCTCCATTTATTTTAATTGGGAAGTAAGTAAAAAGTTGGCTCATTTTCAAAATCTCAGTAACCAATGAAAACAACAGCTTTTAATCAATTAATGTACCTAAGAGATTTTATTTCCTTTCACTTTTCAAATCTTCCATAAGCGACCCCAGTTTATTAACATATTCGGTAAACTGAGCGGAATATCTCACCGATTCATCACGAATTTCCGGCAAATCAATCTGAAAATGGTGTTTTATATTTGCTGGCTCTGAATCCAGAATAAAAATATCAGAAGAAAGGAAAACAGCTTCACTTTCGGAGTGAGTCACAAAAACTACTGTTGGGTCGAGTTTTGCATGTTCGAATATTGACCGGAGAAATAACTGAATCTGTTTCCGTGTAACCGTATCAAGTGCGCCAAATGGTTCGTCCATTAAGAGTATTTGTGGATTTACAACAAGGTTACGGGCAATAGCCACCCTCTGTAATTGACCTCCTGAAAGTATTGGATATTTAGCCCATTTGTCCTCATGTCCTGCTAATCCAACAACTTTTATCATATCCATAGCTTTTTCGTCAGCTTCATTTTTTGGAACCCCTTTTAAGATCAGGGGGAGGGCAACATTTTGCAATACCGTTTTCCACTCAAAGGAAGTGTATTGCTGGAAAACCATTGGTATCCTGTCTTTGCTGGTTCTTTTTTTCCCGTAGATATAAACCTCTCCTGATGTTGGTTCCTGCAATCCTGAAATATACCGGAGCAGAGTAGACTTTCCACAACCCGATTTCCCCATAATTGTAATAAACTGGCCCCTGTCTTTAATATCTTTGATATCAAGATTGAAATTCTTAAATACAGTATTTGGTGGTGTCTGATCAGAATAAACCTGGTTGATATTTACGAGGTTTATTATGTCGGTCAAATGACTTGCCGATGTTTGGTCACCGGGAGCTTCATGGCTTACTCCACCTTTGTTTTCGACAGGTTCGGATATTTCATTATCGTCCTGTTTCTGGAATACGTTCCGCTTCATTATTATCAGGCGTATTTAAATTTAAAAAGTTTTTTATCGAGCAGTTTCAGAAGCTTATCTTGTACAAATCCAATAAAAATGATCAGTAGTAAAACTGCATAGAGCTGATCGACATGTGAACCACGTGAAGTTGCCATATAAATCATAGATCCCAATCCACCCTGAGCATTTACCATCTCTGCAATCACAATATATGTCCAGCTCACTGCTACGAGGTTTATCACATCCATTGAGAAAC
>PMIG01000352.1 GCA_003157055.1 Bacteroidales bacterium
AAGCTGGTACCTGCTATTATTGCAGGGATCATCACCGGGACAATCCTTCAAATCCTGCTATGGTTTTACATTGACCTTCAATGGGGAATAACAAAACTAAGTGCTATATACGGAAGCTTTGCCAGCATACCTCTATTCATTGCTTTGATCCAGACGAGCTGGACATGCGTACTGCTGGGAGCAGAGCTTACATTTGCCAATCAAAATGTTTACCAATATGAATATGAGGAAGAAGCCCTGGAAATCAGTAATTATTATAAAAGGGCGCTGACGCTGATGATAATGCATATTATTGTCAGGAACTTTGAGATTGGAGAAAAAGCGATAGGCGCTGCAAAAATAAGTAAAATACTGAAGATTCCGGTTCGCCTCTCCCGGGATATTATTGATGATCTTAGCAAAGTCGAACTTGTTTCAGTAATACACGAAAATGATCAGCAGGAAAGATTGTACCAGCCGGCACTCGATATTAATAAACTTACAATTTGTTTTGTATTGTCGCGGCTCGATAAGAGCGGTACTGAACAAAAAACTCTTGCAAAAAACAAGGAATTTGAACGCGTAGTTTCCACCCTTGAGAAATTTGATAAGATAATTGCAAAATCAGATTCAAATATTCTGATTAAGGACATCTGATAAAACCTTTTATAAGATGGCTGCAGGAGCACCTTTTCTCTTATGCCGCTCCACGAACCTGATGAAATCAGAGTAAGAATTCCAGTTTGGAAATAGATAATGAGGCAATGAAACTACAATATGTCGTGTCGTTTTCTGCATTTTCCAGTAGCTGTTCATATTCTCTGACGGAAATACCCTGTCAGATTCGCTTGTAACAGCATAATCCCAGTTGAAACCTGGTTCATTCTGTTCCATCATTCGATTATAGAGCCATCTAAGCTCATCCTGAAGCGATTTGACAGTTCTGTGAGGAATCCTGTCAGCATTCCTTTGATAGGTCTTTTTATCTCCAAACATTCTGATATAGAACTTATCCATGTTCTTCTCCGAGATATTATTCAGTGTTCCTTCAAAAGTTTTAAGAGGAATTCCGTATTTGTCGTTAACCGGGAATGGCGTTCCGTTTATGGCAATAGCAGTATGAGGAACTATACCGGTCTTAGGAAAAAGATATTCAGCAGCCCAGACTCCAAGCGACCAGGCAATAAGTGTGATCTTGCGGTAAGTTTTTGTCTCAGGAAGCACAAGAGCTTCATCTGCCGAATAGTTATAGAAAAGGATAAAATCAAAAGCATCGTTGCAGAATGGTGCAAAGAAATTCTCATCAGTTCCCCAGCCCCCGTACAGCATAACCAGCTGATCATTTTCTTCTCTTCGTCGGATATATGTCTTCATTATCAGTTATCCGGGTGTTCAAGCTCTTTGTCCAAAAATTTTGACAGGTAAAGATAATTCAATTATTTATTCTTTATTTATTGATAGTGAGGTGGATTCCAGGTCCGATAAACTGATACAAAAAAATAAGAGGAGAAAGGGCAGAAGTAAAAATCAGGGAGCGGGTCTTATTTGATAATTCCCGTGTCTACTGTCTGATAAAAGGATGGAACCATGGAAAGCTGGCGCTGTTCCTCAGGTCCCGATGTGAAAGTCAATGTCTGCAATACAATCCTGTTGATTCTCACTCCTTACCCTTGCTCATCTCCTCTTATACCAATAGCATGAGCTGATAACAAATTTACACAATAAATCTTATATGTCAAATTTTTTTGATAAAAAACAATGCCTTATATATTGCCGGAACGAAATAATTGATGCATTTTAATTCAATTTTTTTAGTTGATTGTATTCATAAGTCATTAAATAATATATGATAACGCTTTCTCAGCAATTGAGAAAAATATTGTTTAAATTTGAACATGTGAGATATAATCAATGCTATGGTAGCTGAACTTGAAAGAATTTCATATAGCGATGGCGGGGGATTCACTGCCGATTATATTTCTGATATAAGCGGTATCTGGCATTTCCATCCTGAATATGAACTTGTACTCAATATTAAAAGCAATGGAACAAGGATTATTGGTGACAGTGTTGAGTTATTCGACCATATGGATATGGTGTTGATTGCCGGGAATATCCCTCATTCATGGAATTATTATATGAGTGATAAAGTCCTGCCTGAAAAACATGGAATAATGGTTCATTTCAAGCAATCTTCACTGGGCTATGACTTCCTTTCTCAGCATGAGATGCATAATGTGAGGGAACTGCTTGACCAGGCCGAAAGGGGATTAGGCTTTTCGGTCGAAGATGCAAAACTGGCACACAAGTATCTGGCTGATATGGTCAGCAATAATGGCATTGATAAAATGATTGATTTTTTCAATGTCATAAGTATAATGTGCAACGCTTCAAAGAAAGTTTTTCTCTGCTCTGAAAACTATAAGCAGGCTTATGACGAAAGAGGAAACAAGACTATGGCCGATGTTTATACATATATCAGAGAAAACTATTTTAAACCAATATCGCTAGAAAGCATCTCTAAAATTGCACACATGACACCTGTTACTTTTAGCAGGTATTTCAAGAAGAACTGCGGAGCCGGATTTGTTGAATATTTAAACCGTGTGCGGACAAATAAAGCCTGCTACCTTCTTCGGGAAACTGACTACCAGGTTCATGATATTGCAATTGAGTGCGGTTTTGCAAGCATCTCAAATTTTAACAAGCAATTCCGTAAAACAGAAGGTATCTCTCCAAGGGATTACAGGGCGCAGTTTAACTAATCACCTGTCTCTTTTTCTTAACTCCATTAATACCAGGATAAAATGGCAATGACATTGCTCGAGAAAATACTTGCAGCACATTCAAAATTCAGCTCAGTAACCCCGGGGCAGATAATTGATATTGAAATTGATATAAGGGCTGCAAGAGATTTTGGCGGTGCTAACGTTGTAAAAAACCTCAACGATTTTGGATTATCCCTGAACGACCCTGAGAAAACCCTCTTCACATTTGACTGCAACCCTACCGGGTCAGATCAGAAATACGCTGTAAACCAGCATATTTGCAGGCTCTTTGCGCGTGAAAACGGGATTAAAATATATGATATAGATGCAGGTATCGGTACACATCTGCTTATTGACGAAGGCTACGTCTTCCCAGGATCAACAGCTGTTTCAACTGACTCGCATGCCAATATCCTGGGGGCAATTGGAGCTTTCGGACAAGGGATGGGCGACTTGGATATTACCGCTGCATGGCATGAAGGAAAGCTCTGGTTTAAAGTACCACCTTCAGCCCTCATAAACTTAAAAGGCGATATTCCGGAAAATGTCTCATCAAAGGATATTATCCTCAACCTTCTTAAAATTTTCGGCGCAAGCTCACTTTTGGGCTATTCTATTGAACTATCCGGAAAATGCCTTGGAAATATGACCCTGGATGACAGGATGACTATTTCCTCGATGGCTACAGAAATAGGTGCAATAATCATCATTATTCCCCCCTCCGCAGAAATAATTGAATATTGCAGACAAAAGGCAGGAAAGGATTTTGTACCAGTTTATGCGGATAAGGATGCTATTTATGAAAAGACCTTTGACATTGATATTTCAGAGTTTGTCCGAATGGTATCACGTCCGGGAGAACCTCATGATGCTGTTGAAGTCACTGAGGTAGAAGGACAGAAGATTGATTCAGCCTTTGTTGGAAGCTGTACAAACGGAAGGATGAGCGACATGAGGAAGACTGCCGCTATTCTTAAAGATCGGAAAGTTGCACCGGGTGTAATTCTTAAGATAGTTCCGGCAACTGACAGGATATGGAAAGAGTGTCTTGATGAAGGCCTGATAAAAATTTTCAAGAATGCTGGAGCACTGGTATCAAACGCCGGATGTGCGGGCTGTGCAGCTGGTCAGGTGGGACAGAATGGCATTGGTGAAGTCACGATCAGCACAGGAAACAGGAATTTTCCGGGGAAACAGGGCAAAGGAAGCGTATTCCTTGCTTCTCCTGAAATAGTCGCTGCCTCTGCCATAGCAGGTTATATAACCACAGATGATAAGATCCCTGCAGCTCCTTCAATCTTTTCTATGAACAGAAAAACAAAAAACACTAAGGGCAAGGGGGCTGTTCATAAACAGGAAGTATCCAGATCCTTTTTGCTTGAAGGGAGAATCTGGATAATTCAGAAAGACAATATTGATACAGATATGATATTCCATAACAGGTATCTTGCCATTACCGATTTAAAGGAGATGGGACAATATACATTCAACAACCTCATTGGACATGAAGGTTTTGCAAGTAAAGTTAAACCCGGTGATTTTGTTATTGCAGGAAAAAATTTTGGCAGCGGAAGTTCAAGACAACAGGCCGTAGATTGTTTTACTTCGCTTGGAATAAGTGGAATAATAGCTGAATCATTTGGTGCCATTTATGAAAGAAACGCCATAAATGCTGCTTTACCGATTATAAAATGCAAATCAATTACTGATCTTGGAGCTGCAGAGGGAGACAAGATCAGAATAAATCTGAGAACCGGAGAGATTATAAACCTGGCCAATGGCAAGAGCACTATGGCCGAACCATTTTCAGAAGTTCAATTTGAAATATATATGAAAGGAAGCCTTCTCGGCTGAAATATAAGTTAGCTAAATATTCCGTGTATGAATGCAATGACATTTGCAGAAAAGATATTCAAAGCCCCTTGCGGAGCAATCGTCTTTGCCAGGCCTGATCTGGTGCTTACACACGACAATACATCAAGCATTTTCAATACCTTCAGGAAAATGGGTGGTGAGAATGTCGCTGATCCCGGTCAGTTGATGGTAGTGCTCGACCATAACGCACCACCGGCAGACGCAAAACTGGCAACTCAATATCAGGATATAAGGGATATTGTCACTCGGCAGGGAATCAGCAGGTTTTATGACTCAGGCAAAGGGATATGCCACCAGATGATGGCAGAACATGCAAGACCAGGCATGCTGATTGTGGGTAGCGACAGCCATACTTCAACTGCAGGCGCTTTTAATGCCCTTGCCGCAGGGATTGACCGTACCGAGGCGGCAGGTATATGGAAAAGAGGAGAGACATGGTTTATGGTACCTTCATCCATGAAAATAACCCTCAATGGGAAACTGAAGGAATCTGTTTCCGCAAAAGACCTGGCTCTTTGGATAATTGGAATGATTGGCTCAGATGGCGCAAATTACATGTCAATAGAATTCCATGGTCCTGGTGTTAATAATTTAACAATCTCTGACCGGATGACTGTAGCCAACCTTGCATCAGAAATGGGGGCCAAAAATGCAGTGTTCCCTTGCGACAAGGTCCTTAACGATTTTCTCGGAGTAAAGTCTTCTGGAATCTGGGCTGACAATGGTGCAGAATATGCAAGAGAGATAGCAATAAATATGAGTGACATTTTCCCCGTTGTTTCGTCACCGCATAATGTTGATAATGTGAAATCGGTACATGATGCAGCGGGGACAATAGTTCATGAGGGACTTATCGGAACCTGCACAAATGGCCGTATTGAGGATCTCAGGATTGCGGAAAAAATTTTAAAAGGAAAGAAGATAAAGGCTGGTTTTCAACTTAACGTAATTCCTGCATCACGTAAGATTTACCTTGAAGCAATAGAAGAAGGGATTATTTCCGCTATCGTAGAAGCTGGGGCAAACATACTTACTCCTTCCTGTGGTCCATGCCTGGGAACTGGTCAGGGAATTCCTGCATCAGGTCATACAGTCATTTCCACAGCTAACAGAAATTTTCTTGGGAGGATGGGAAACAAGGAAGCGCAGATTTATCTCGCATCACCTGCTACAGTTGCCGTATCGGCACTTTCAGGCGTCATTACTGATCCACGAAAAGAACCAGGGAACGAAAAGTTTCCATATTCAGCTCCGCAGAGCATCACGTGTATGATCAGGGAGGGGGAAAACAGAAAGAATGGCAATGTTTGGAACTATTCTGATGTCGATAACTTCAATACCGATCAGATGTTTGCCGGAAAACATACCTATAATATATTAAGCTCGGATCCTGCATCCATCCTTCCTTTGTTATTTGCTGACTTCGACCCTTCTTTCAGTAAAAATGTTACGCAGGGTGATATAATAGTTGCAGGCGATAATTTCGGATGCGGAAGCTCCAGGGAGCATCCATCGGTTGGACTTGCTTATACAGGTATAAAAGCAATTCTTGTAAAATCAGTTAACAGGATATTCTACAGGTCGGCAATTAACCAGGGTCTTGTTCTGATAGTGCAAAAACATGCTGTTGAAGCTTTCAGAGCAGGCGATAATGTAGAAATATCTTTCGGAAGCGGTGAAATTACAATCGGTACCGTTAAATTCAGTTTTGAACCCTTGCCCTCCAGATTAATGGAAATAATTGACAAGAAAGGCCTCGTCAATTACATGAAATCAGTCTGAAATCAGAGATTCACAAAACCTTTGTTGTAACAATCTGTATTGCATTTTCAGGTTGCATTAATTGAAAAAAAATGTATTTTTGCACCCGTAAAATGGTTCCGTAGCTCAGTTGGATAGAGCAACAGCCTTCTAAGCTGTGGGTCGCGCGTTCGAGCCGCGCCGGAATCACAAAGGGCAGCTCTTAAAGGCTGCCTTTTAAGTTAAAAGTCAAAAGGTAAAAGTATAACCAGCCCGATGAGAATGCGAAGCATGGGGAAGTTAGAACCAAGGAGCAAAGCTACAAGCTCGTGAACGGGATGTGAAATATCTGTGCAATTCAGAATATTTCTCTAATTTTAATCAGCATATTACTCTGACTTTTTTAAAGGGAAAAGCATCGGGTTTAGTTTCCAATCGATAGAATCATTCTTCTATGAATAAGGAATATAATTCAAGGTAAAGAAAGATATACTATGACTTTAGGTGAAGAAGAACTCAATAGGGATGAAGCTGTAAAATCGTTTGTGAATAAGCTAAAAGAAAAGTCTGCTGATGAGCTTTCTGATATAATTATCAGGTATATCGATTATTCTCCTGAAACAGTGGAGGCTGCATTGTTTCTGATGGTTGAGAAAGGCCTCATTTCATACGATTTAAAGGAGCTGCTGTTAAATCAGATCAGATCAAATTTTACTGATCATAATAAGCGGTATAAACAAAATAAATGGGAAATCAACAATGCATTTGTACAATATGTTTCAAAATACACGGATGATGAAATTTATAGTTTCATTGAAGATCCCAAGGGTATTGTAATAGATGTTTATCATTCGATTCTGGTGACGGCAAAGGAGAGGGGTCTGATCTCAATTAATGGGTTCGCGGAATATTATAATGGAGCAAAAGCAGTCCCGAAGACCCGTTATGAGATAAGACGTGAGGTATACAACGATATTTTTGAAGAACCCTTTATAGAAAAAGAAGTCGTTACAGACACTGAAGCAGAATCTGAAATTAATAAATATTGGAAGTGTCCTGCATGCAATCAACTGGTTAGAATGGAATTAAAGGTTTGTCTGAATTGTAATACAAAGATCCCCGAGGCTATTGTGCATCCTTCTAAAGGAGAGGTTATCCGGCAAATTAAAATCAAGAAATCCTATAACCCCGTCAGAACAGGATTAATCATAACCGGGTTCGGAATAGTAGCTGTTCTGCTCGCTTTCTCGCTTGGGTTTTCCTTTGATGATTTCTGGAGTGTCTATTGTACTGATTTTGTAGTTGGGATTATGGGTATACTTGGAGGAGTGGTATTTGTTATTTACGGCCTCTTTTTTTATTCAAAAGAGAAACACGACAAGTCAGAATAGATTCCAATGAATCGCGAACCTGTGTACTATTGATCTTAGAACCTGTTAATATGCAGTCTTTTAGATGCCTATCCACGTCAGGGATGAAGGGTTAATTTTTAACACACCGTACAGAGAAACCGCTGGATTTATTGCTCTTAGCGCTATTTACAGTGCCGTTTTCTGTTCCTAGTGACTTATTTAATGCCTCAAAATCAGAATTTCCGGGGTTTTCAGGAGAACACCACCAGATACCTTTATCACCAAGGTCAAAATAAAAAGAACCATCCGGTTGCCGGGAACCGCCTGGAAGTGCAGTAAAACCACTTTCGTTGGTCGTAGTTTTAATTGTATCTGATCTTACAGGCCAGAAATCAGTTGATTTTAATTTATCACCTGCAACGCTGTCTCCACCAAAGTAAGCGGTGAGTCTTCTCCAGTCGCCATCAGATGAAACATGCCATCCGGTTGGGCAAAGTTTTCCTGTATTTACTGCAAACCAGTTATATAAAGCACCAGAAACTTTTCTTAATGCAGTGGAATACCCATGCCCCCATGAAGCCAGACTTGAATCGTACAAGCAATAAGCCGGTGTTTGTAAATTATTCCATTCTCCCTTACCTGTTTTAAGAGGAATTATTGTACCGTCGTTGAACCGGGTTGTCTTCAGGTTTTCAGCCATCCAGACCTGATATCCAATTTGGACTGTATTATACTTATTATTGTCATAATCAGTAATATAGTGATCTTTAATACAACGGACAGACATTCCAAACTTCTTATCAATACCGGTAGTTAAAATATTACTGGCATCAGAAAATATATTAATACATGTTGGATAATTAACATAATCTGGGAAATCCGATGCTGACCACAGGTAACCTCTGCTTCTAATTTCTTCGAACGGACCGTACATGTTACGGTTGCCTCCGCCAACTGCTGCAAAGCCGCTATGGTTGGTAGCCCTGTTATATTGCTGGTTCCAATGGGTTCTGCCGATTTCCTTCATTTCGTCACCCGCATTATCTTCACCACCCACTTTATATAAAAGGATTGTCCATTCTGCATCCGTTGGAACATGCCAACCAGTAGGACAAAGCTTTCCTGTGTTTATCGCATACCAGTTGTATAATGCTCCAAAAGACGATTTTTCATATTTTCCGGCTTTATTATTGTACCAGCAATAAGCAGGTGTTTCTAATTTGGCCCATTCATTCTTGTCTGTCACGAGTGCAATAGGTGTGCCATCGTTGAATTTAGTTGTTCTCAGGTTTTGAGCCATCCAGACCTGATCGCCTATTTTAACTTCTTTTGTTTGATTATCTTCAGATAATTCACTATTAGCCTTGTTTAGAATAATAAACATGAACAAAAAATATGCACCAAATAAAAGAACAAGTCCAAGTATGACCTTTATTGACCAGTGTATAGTTCTTTTCTTAGGTTTAACAATTTCTTTTTCCTGATAATTTTCCTGAAAATTCTGGTAATCACTTTTTGGTGCTTCTATTTTAGTTTCCGTTTTGCTGACAATCTGAAAATCCTTATATTTCAGGTACCACTTAATGATAATGTTAAGATTATTAAGAACCGGTTTAACTTGTTCCGGATCGAAGTCCTTGGGATGGGCACCATAGTTTGCCATGCTGTTAAGGCTGAGCATTGAAGTCCCGATGTACGGAGGGATTTTTTCCTCACTGTTCAGTTTATCGATAATCCCCTTGAGAGGTTCGGTTTTCCTTGGTCTTTTTAATTCGACCTCGCACAGGTCAGTAACAATAACCTCAAGGCATCTTCTCGAATAGAGCATAACAACATTCGGATCGTCTGTCCTGATCAATTGCTCCATCTCTTTCATAATATCAGGCAAATGCCCTTTAAAAGATTCATAAAGCTTATCCAGTTCCAATATTTCACCCGACCAGATTGTCATATTGATAATTATTTGTCATTGATAAAATTAAACTACTTCCTGAAAATAAGATATTATTTATACTGTCTGTTAACTTGAAATTCTGAACCTGAAATAGTTATTAAAACTTCTTAAATATAATTTACAAGTTAGTGATTATTCTTATTTCTAGCATACTGGTCTCTCATTATGTTTAATTAACTGCCTCCTGTTCAGGGAAACCTATCTAACGGGCGATTCTAGAATCAGACTTAGCGAAGAAGGATACACAATAATTCCAAATTAAATTGCCTTTGGTTCTGCAAATTATTAAATTTGATATTGTCTCTTTTTCTGGCAGGCGATTATCTTATCAATAAGCGATGACTGAAATAACCTGATCTGTTGATATTAATTAATGAATTCTAATTTATCTCAGAAACTAAAATAATCCAATTAAAATTATAAGATATGAACGACATAAGTAAAATTCAGTTTGAAGAACGAAATGTTACCTCAGCAGTCACTTGGGGCATATTGGCAGGAGTCTACTTTGGCTTAGTGACTTTTCTTCAGAAAGATGGCTTTATCCAAAGCGATTTAATCTCATTGTGGCTTTCTATATCAGAATTGATAATCATTATAGCAATTACTGTCTGGGTCGTAAAAATCGCCCGGAAATTAGACCGACCTCCCATAATCTGGGGTATTTGTGCATTTCTCTTCTCACCAATTACATTGATAGTCATTGGTTTCCAGGATTATAAAATAGATGATAAGAATATTAAGAAAATTATAGATGAATTGAGATTGGAATTCAACACTGAGCTCCTTCACATAAAATCAACAAAAGATCTGTCTGCAGAGGAATTGAATGAGGTTGAAATAAAATTAAAAGAAAAATTTAATCAGAAATTGAAATGGATAATAGCCGAAGGTAAATTTAAGGACGGGGCGGAAGTGGACAAGATCGAGAATCAAAGTATTATTGAAGAAGAGAAAGAGGAAGAAGAAGTAGTTCAATCAGTAAGTGATCAGAAATGGACGAGTGAATCAGGCAAGTGCCCCGCCTGCGGTGCTGCGATCAGTGAAATTGCAACTGTTTGCCCTGAATGCGGACTAACCATTAGCTGACATGGGGGAAAACTCATCTGCAGGCACATCAATGACCTGAAAAACAAAACTACAATTAGCAGCAGGGATCTTCCTCCTGTGTTATGCGACCCCCAGGGCCTGACTATTCAATTTTTTTCATAGACATCAATAACCTTCACGGAAATTTTTGGCTTAGTTCCGCAATTGAGCAAAGACGCCAGATAATTAGCCTCTTCTGAAGAAAGATCTCCGGAAATGTTTATTATTCCGCCATTTATTTCAGAATTTATATACGGATTAAAGCATACAGTGTTGTCAATTACTAATGCAATCTGTTTATCTATATTGTCTCCGGTCATTCGTGATAATGTTTTTGCACCTTCGGTATTCAACACTATCATTACTGCTGCCTGTTTTTTTGATATTTTTGCTTTTGCTTTTATAATGACATCACCGTTCATTACCGCAGACCCCTCTCGTGTTGTTACTCTAACTGCGATGAGTTGAGATGAATCTCTGTTCATGTCAACATGCTTTAATGCCCATAGTAACTTTAGATCTCTTGGCAAGGAATTTTTGACATCAGGAATAGCCAAAAATTTATCCACCAGGGCTGTATCTTTTACAGATGAAGTTCCAATAATATCTCCTTTGGTTGCTGAACTGTCAATGGGGAATGAAGGAATGAGAATGCTGAACAGAGGGTTTTCTTTATTAATTCTGATATTCGCAATTTCACTATTAACATCATTACCGGCATGTAATTTTTCCCGGATTAATTTATTGGCTCCTACTATATTATCCCATACTTCTCTGGAGTAATATGTTTCCCAAAAGCCGAAATCACCTTGTGATTCAAGCAATTTCGTAATACCAGCTTTATCTGCCTTTCTGTTAACAATAAATGAATAAGTGTTTTTCACAGGCAAGACTTTAACTTCCACAGAGGGTTTATCAAATAAATCAGCAGGGGAAGAGGTCGTTCTGCAAGCCGATTCAATTCTTTTTTCTAAAACCCTGATTGTGTTTTCCATAGCCGATTTAATTGCTTCTGTCAGTACAGCAACAACCTCCGGGTTGGTTGACTCGTAGGTAATTTTATCTTTGAATTCGATTGTTCCGAAATAAGCAGCAAGTCTGCAGTTTGGATCGAGTTCAAGTAACCTTTTCTCAAAAAGTGATAAAAACTCTTCCTTTTCAGGATTAAATTCTTTTTGTGCAAAGTGATATGCATTCAAGAAAGTGGTATCCTTTTCATATCCAGGTAATGAATACAGATATTCTGCTTCTGAAAGCTGAATTTTTATTTCCGTTTTATTTTTACTATTGGTGCAACTGAATAAAAATATAACTGAAAAAATCAAGACAAACGATCTGAACTTTAACATGGCATTATTTGTTTATGCTAATGAAGACATTTTTAATTTCCGGCTTTCATCAATAGCCATTTTCTCAGATATTGTGAAATCCGCACCGCAGGTTGTGCAGGAATAGTTCAGCAGGAAAGCGCCGGTATAATATACTTTCTCAAATGCAGGGTGATTGCAAGGTTTCTTACCCCATTCCTGTTTGAGTTTCTGTGATGTCGAATAGTCCATATCTAATTACTTTTAATTTCGCAGTATCGTTATTGAAAGATCAACCAAATTAACAAAATAAATGCTAAAATATAGTCTTTTTACAATTTGAAACCGATCAAAGAAAGGAATCCATCGCCCAGAAGTCTTATCGCCGGCCAGATCGGGAAGAAATTTACCGGGGTTATGGCTGAGCCTATTATTAAGGCGAAGAGGATAAAAGAACCATATCTGTACAATCCTTGATATAAAGCTGGGTACTTTTTGAAATAGCTAAGTAAAAAGTGAGAGCCGTCAAGAGGAGGGATGGGTATCAGGTTAAAAATGAAGAGTCCCCAGTTTATATATATTCCATATCGGAAAACCTCAAATATAAAAGAATTTACCTTGCTGTAATCATTGGTAAATGATCTCATCCAGATTACAAAAATAACAGACAAAATCATTGCCAGCAATGCGTTTGAAACCGGGCCGGCAGCCGCGATCTTAAGAACATCTGTTTTAGGATTTTTAAGATTTTTCTCATTGAACTCTACCGGTTTAGCCCAGCCGAACCCTGCTATGAGCAAAATAATAAAACCTAAAGGATCAATATGCTTTAGCGGATTAAGCGTAACCCGGCCCTGTTCCTTAGATGTTGTATCTCCGCATTTGCTGGCCATAAGAGCATGGCTGAACTCATGAACCGTTAGACCAAGAACTATGCCAGGGAGAAATTTCAGCGTCCTGAGAAGATCAAAGTCCATTTTTTCTTTTATTTACGGGCTGGTAGAAATCACTAATTGTAAGTCTGCATTTTCTGATCATCTCCCTTGCATATTCAGCGCCAGAGAAATTGCCATCCGTATTATTTGTGCCGACAGTAAATAAGACACCTGCCTTATGAGCTCTTTTTATGAATGCGAGTGATGGGATCTTGTACCTGTTATTGATCTCTATTGCAATATTATTTGCTTTAGCCGCCTTTATCACCCTGTCCATCCGATCCCTGGTCCAGAAACTATCGTAACGCTCAGCCATCTTTGCCGGCAGGAAGGTCGGATTGACATAAATATTTATCGGCTCCTCGCTCATGATCTTTACAATAGTATTTACATAATTCTCCATAAAAACCTGCTCGTCATCAATCCATGTTTCCTCTTTAAGCCATATCCTGTTCCTTCTGCCTTTCTCGTCGGTAAAAGTCATAGCATCCGTGAACACATAATCGAATTTTGCGATAGACTCCTTCGAGAACATATTGACCCATTCCCTTCCCTCTGCCTGCATTGCAAGATAAAACTGTGGATAATCCTTCATTGTATTCAACACTGAATCAATCTGGCTGTCTGAATGGATAGGAAATTTAAGGCCGCAGTTGAAAGCAATTCCGTAACCTATATTCTCAGTTTTGGATTTCTTTACTGCATCTTCAATTGTAAAACCACCTTTGAGATGAATATGGAGATCAGTGATCGGAAACTCACTTTTTGTTGTGCAACTTGTTACTAATAAAAATGCAGCAACAACTATTATTATATTTAATTTGATCATTGCAACAACGATTAATTTTGGGCATAAAACTACTAAAAAAGGAGAATCATATTGCCAATAGCCTTTCACTATGATAAAAAATCATCGATACCTTTGCTGTATCTCGGTTCTTATTTGCAATTTCGCACTAAGGAAAGAAATCAATATTTAAATTCTCGAGGATGAAAAAGATCATGCTCATTCTGACATTTATAGTGGCTTTTGGATATACCCATCTATATTCTCAGGTGAATTCAGCAGATCAGGCTTACCTTGTAACTTGTGCACCTGGAACGGAGACGTACTCTATTTATGGTCATAGCGCCCTGAGAATTATCAATCCGGCCACTGGGGGAGATTCAATATACAACTGGGGAGTATTCGATTTCAGCACTCCTCATTTTGCCTGGAAATTTGCAAAGGGACGCCTTGATTACATGCTGGATGTTAATACTCCTCAATCATTTATGGGTGAGTATTTTTATGAGAGAAGGTCGGTATATGAACAAAAAATAAACCTTGAGCCCGATGAAATGGCAAAACTCCTTGCTCTGCTCGAGGAAAACCAGAAACCTGAAAATGCAAAATACAGGTACGATTTTTTTTATGACGATTGCTCGACAAGGATAAGAGACCTTCTGGAGAAAGCTATCGGATCCAAGCTGTTTTACCCTCCTGAAGAAAAAAGGGATCAGCCAACATTCAGGGAAATGACAGGCAAGTACCAGAGACCCTATCCCTGGCTTAAATTCGGGATTGACCTTATAATGGGTAGCCCTGGTGAGCGCAAAACAACTTTGCGCGATAGGATGTTCCTTCCGATTGATCTGCAGGGCGGTCTTTCCCAGGCACTTGTTAACCGGGGTGGAAGAATGGTACCGCTTCTACGAAATCCGGAAATTCTTCTTCAGTTTGATCCTCCAGTAACAAAGCCAAGATTCTACACGACACCTGTGTTCCTCTTCACTCTATTGCTGGTAGCAATTATTATATTATTGTCATTGAACCATAGTAAGAATCTGAACAGGATATTGGATCTGCTGCTTTTCACAGCCTTTTCTGCCTTATCAATATTAATGATATTCTTCAATTTCTTTACTGATCACATGCAGATGCGATGGAACCTTAATATAATATGGTTAAGTCCTTTTGTGCTGCTGTGCCTCTCTTCACTAATATTAAATAAAGAGTGGAAGTTATGGTTCAGGGTGGTCTTCTTCCTTTGCCTGATTGCATTCCTAATCCAGCTTTTCTTTCCACGCGGGTATAATACTGCCTTCATTCCTCTTATTCTTGTATTAATGATCAGGAGTGCCGCAAGGTCAGGGTTCAGCTGGAATCCTTTATCGCTTAATTCAATTTAACACAACTTTAACACATATTAACACTACTTTATAAATTCACTTGCTTCTTTTGTGTACTTAATTTTCTGAAGTAATACTGAAGAAGAAATTATACCTGTTTATTTATATTTGCCACTTAATAATTTACAACATGGAGCAGACATCCGACATAAGATTGCTTAATGAGAAAATAGAAAAAGAGAGTGCTTTCACCGACATCATCAGAATGGAGATGAATAAAGTGATT
>PMIG01000068.1 GCA_003157055.1 Bacteroidales bacterium
ACGATCATTCTCAGGCAATATAAGACGGGTAAAAATATATCACTTCCTTTATTACCAGTGGTTGGAAACGCACTCCTAGATTATATCCAATACGGGAGGCCCAAGTCTGATGAACAGTATATCTTTTTGCTTATAATATCCCCATTCCTTCATGTTCGTCCACAAACCATTGCTGGCCTGATAAATCGCAGATTTTCCTATGCTGGATTTAAATCAACTAACAAGAGGCATGGGGGTCATGCCCTCCGCCATAGTCTTGTTAAGGAATTACTTAATAATAAGCAGTCCCTTCCTGTGATAAGCGAAGTTCTTGGCCATAAAAACACAACCTCGACCAGGCATTACATACGGATAGATACAGAATCCCTTGGCCAATGCGCTCTGGAGGTGCCTCTAGTTAACCTGCACTTTTATAACCAGGAAGGAGGTATACTATGGTCATGAGCAGCAAATCATGCTGGAGTGTCTTCTCTCCACACATAAGCGACTTTATCGGTTTGAAAAGGAGCCTCGGTTACAAATATAAAGAAGAGGAAAGGCTTCTTTATAGATTTGATCAGTTTTTACTGAATCAGGGTCATACAAGCATTGGATTAAACAAAGTGATATGTGATAAATGGGCCAATAGACTCCATAATGAGGCTGAACTTACCATATATAGTAAAGTTAAGGTGGTAAAACAGCTGGCAGAATACCTGCGTGAACAAGGCATAAAAACCTATGTTCCCCAACTACCCAAATATTCAGCCAACACATTTATTCCCTATATCTATTCCCATGAAGAGATAAACAAGATATTCCGGGCCTGCGACAGTCTGACGATGAAATGCAGGAACGTTTATTCCTCTCTTTTAATCATGCCATGCCTGCTACGGTTGCTTTACGGGACAGGTATTCGTATCAGTGAGGCTTTGTCTTTAAAGAATAAGGATATAAATATTAGTGGAAGATATCTGACCTTAAAGGATACAAAAAACGGGAAAGACAGGTTGGTATCCATGTCGGGCTCGCTTGCCGAAGTTTGCAAAGACTATTTGGAATATCGGAATAAACTTCTTGTAAGCGGCTTGAAACGTGAAAATGGTCCATTCTTGGTTACATTAAATGGGGGAGCTTGTAAACATGGTTCTGTACATCGCTGGTTCCGCAAGGTTCTTGAAATGGCGGGAATCCCTTTTACTGGTAACAGAAAAGGACCCAGGATCCATGATATCCGACACACCTTCGCTTGTCATTCTTTTCTAAAGCTTTCCGATGAGGGGGTGGATCTCTATTGCTCATGGCCCTACCTTTCGACATATCTTGGGCATCAGTCACTGGAATCAACCGAGCAATATATAAGGCTGACCTCACAAATGTATCCTGAACTGCTGAAAGATACCGACGGGTTGTATGTAGATGTTCTCCCGGCTATACCGGCCAAAACCACATGACTGCCATGAAACAAGCAACCGACTTTGCCCGGCTTCTATCCGGCTTCCTAAACAGCTACTTACCCAATGAAAAAGGGGTAAGTGCGAATACGATAAAATCATACAGCTATACGTTTATCCTCTTCATCAAATATATGCATGAGAACTGGAACGTAGCTGTTACAAGGCTGTCATTCAGTCATCTTAAAAAGGATTTGGTTGTGGGGTTCCTTGATTGGCTTCAGAAAGAAAGGGGCTGTGGTGAGGCTACCCGAAATCAGCGATTAGCAGCCATATCTTCCTTCATTAAATATGCTGAATATATGAACCCAGACCATTTATTTGACTGCCATCAAATACTATCCATTCCTGCTAAAAAAACAGAAAGTAAGGTTCTTAATTATCTGAATATTGATGGTATGAAACTCTTGTTGCAACAACCCGAGACTCAAAAAATCAAGGGGCTTCGGAATCTTACCTTATTGTCGTTGATGTACGAAAGTGCCGCAAGGGTTCAGGAAATTATTGATCTGACACCAGCTTCCCTATTCATCACAAACAAACCATATAGGGTTATACTACATGGGAAGGGCAACAAATACAGGACAATACCTCTTCCCGATAAGCAGGTAGAACTCCTCAGACAATACATGACCCAAAGTGGTCTATTAGCCAAGGAAAATGTGCAAAAACCCCTGTTCCCAAATTATCAGGGGCAGAGAATGACACGTAACGGGGTTAATAATATACTGGTTAAATATGTTAAGATGGCAAAAGAGAAAAGCCCCTCTTTGGTTCCTGATCACTTGAGTTGCCATGACATAAGGCATACCAAGGCTATGCATTTATTGGAATCAAAGGTTGAATTAATACACATTAGAGACTTTTTGGGACACAAATCGGTAGTGACTACAGAGATATACGCTCGGATGAACCCTAAATTTACTTTTGAAGCGGTGAAGAATGCGTATAAAAATATAACTGCGGATAATATACCAGTCTGGAAGGGAAATAATGAAATAATGGCAATGCTGAAGAACCTTGCTAAATGAGATAAAATATTATGCGAAGTATATAGTGGAATTAGGACAACTAAGTTGATGGTTCACAGCATATACCATTATATTACTTCGCATAATAAAAAAGTTCGGATAATCGGCTTTATGCGAATATTCGCATAAAG
>PMIG01000318.1 GCA_003157055.1 Bacteroidales bacterium
AGGGTGCAAAAGTATTCCTGAATACAACCGACAGGGTACGCAACCTGCTCGAAAAGGAGACCAAAGTAGCAGCTATGATTGCCCCAAGTTTCCCGGCTGAGTTTTCGGAAATTGACGACCATCGTAAACTGATTGGCATGATAAAGTCGCTCGGTTTTGAGTATGTTACCGAAGTATCTTTTGGAGCCGATCTTGTTGCCGACAGGTACAAGAAGCTTGTTACCGGGAGCAATGAATATTATATTTCTTCTGATTGCCCCTCGATAGTAAATTATATTAAATATTACCACAAGGAACTTGCCTATAAGCTGGCGCCCATAGTCTCCCCGATGGTGGCGATGAGCAGGGTAATGCGTAAGAAATATGGTGATGATACAAAGGTAGTCTTTATTGGTCCTTGTGTGGCCAAAAAAGCTGAAAGCACGGAAGTCGATGAGGCTATAACGTTCGTCGAGCTTCGGGAAATGTTATCAGCTGTCGGGATCTCCGAGAGCAACAGCAATCCCTCCGATTTCGATCCTCCTGCAGGCGGAAGGGGGGCTATTTTCCCTGTAACCAGAGGTTTACTTCAGACCGCAAATATCAATGATGATGCAATTACAGGCAATATTATTGCAGCTGAGGGAAGGATAGGATTCCAGGAGGCACTCAAGGAGTTTGAGGCTGGACTGATAAAAAACCAGCATATGGAACTACTATGCTGCGAAGGATGTATAATGGGTCCTGGTCTGTCGAAGAACGGCAAACAATACAACAGGAGGGCGCTCGTAAGCTCTTACGCCAACTCAAAGATGCTTGCATTAGATAATGATGAATGGCAGGCATCATTTGATGAGTACTTAGACCTGGATCTTTCGGTTCGTCATAAACCTGAGGAAAAAGAATTTGTTCTTCCCGCGGAAAAAGATGTGAATGACATCCTTATCTCCATGGGTAAGAAAACCAAAAAAGATCAGCTCGATTGTGGTGCATGCGGATATGAAACATGCGTCGAGCATGCGATTGCAATAAAGAAGGGACTCGCTGAAGTGGAGATGTGCCTGCCTTATACTATTGAAAAACTGCATAAGTCAGTCAAGGATCTTGCCCTTTCAAATGAAAAGCTCAGTTCAATGAAGCAGGCGCTGAAACAATCAGAGAAACTTGCCCACATGGGGCAGCTCTCTGCCGGAATAGCACATGAGCTTAATAATCCTCTGGGAGTTGTAATTATGTACAGCAACATTCTTCTGGAGGAATGCAAACCTGACGATCCTGTCCGGGAAGACCTTAAGCTTGTTGTTGAGCAGGCAGGCAGGTGCAAGAAAATAGTTGCGGGACTTCTTAATTTTGCCAGGAAGAACCAGGTTAATCACCAGATGATAAACATTCACGGTCTGGTAAGCCATAGTCTCGAAAGCGTCATTATTCCCGATAGGGTAAAAGTCATGATCACAGACAATACAACAAATCCCGATACGATGCTCGATTCTGAACAGATGATGCAGGTTCTCACCAACCTCGTCAAGAATGCTATCGATGCTATGCCCGGGGAAGGAGAAATAAACATCCACCTCGAGGACACACTGAGCGACGTGAGTATAACTGTTCAGGACAGCGGAACCGGAATCAGGGAAGAAGACAGGGCGAAGATATTTGAGCCATTCTTTACAACAAAGGGGCTGGGACATGGAACCGGGTTGGGTCTTGCGACTGCATACGGAATAGTAAAGATGCATAAGGGACAGATCACAGTCGAATCTAACACTGATGCGGCTAAAGGACCTACCGGAACGAAATTTAAAATAGTTCTTCCGCGGCGGAAGGAATAGAAGGGGAAAAGAGGCGATTGGAAGAGAATGCATATTTATAATTATATTTCCTGGAATTGACAAAATATCTGAAATTTGTAAGTAGATGAAGAAGAGCGATTATACAATCCTGGTTGCAGATGATGATCCTGATTATCTTTTCCAGACAGTTTTTAGCCTGGAAAAGTTTGGTTATAAGACCATTGCGGTTGAAAGCCAGGCTGAGGTTGAATCTGTTATTTCCAGGTTCAAACCAAGTCTTGCTATCTTCGACCTGATGATGGAGAGCGACGACAGCGGGTTTATTCTCTGTTACAAGATCAAGAAGAAATATCCCGATGTTCCCGTGATTCTTGCTACTGCTGTCTCACGAGAGACCGGAATGTCATTTAGCCTTGACTCAGGGAAGGATAAATCGTGGATCAGGGCCGACAGGTATCTTGAGAAAGGGATCAGGCCTGAACAGCTTGACCAGGAAGTTATGAAGTTATTAAAGCTATAATATGGCAGTTCTAAAAGTACTGGTGGTTGATGATGAACCCGGGATAAGATCTGGTGTCGCCCGCATTCTCAGGGATTTTCATGTAACCTATCCGTTTATGGATGAGGACTATAATTTTGAGATACTTGAAGCCCCGACCGGAGAGGACGGGATAACCATGATTGAGCGTGATAAGCCCGATATAGTTCTGCTCGATAATAAATTGCCAGGAATACAGGGAGTTGAGGTTCTCGAGTATATACGTGAAAGGAAATATGATATTGTAGTCGCAATGATTACTTCATACGCTTCACTTGATGTTGCTGTCAGGGCCACCCGTGACGGGGCGACCGATTTTATTCCTAAGCCATTCACTCCCCAGGAGCTAAAGTCGAGCATTGAAAACATTTCCAAACAGCTTTACCTGAAGCGCATTACTCATAAGCTCAATCAGGATGGAAAGAAGGTCAGGTACCAGTTTCTTTCTGTATTATCTCACGAATTAAAGGCCCCGCTTAATGCACTTGAGGGATATCTGAGGATGATGCAGGAAAAACAGGCAGGTGACCGTATTGATGATTATGCCTCGCATATTGATAGATCTCTCCAGCGGATACAGGGTATGAGGAACCTGATAATGGACCTCCTTGATTTCACCAAGATACGACTCGAACGAAAAGAGGAAAAAATTCAGGAGGTCAACCTTGCCGAGATAGCTTCTGGAGCTATCGTAACAGTCCAGCCATATGCTATCCAAATGGATGTAAGCATTAACCTTGAGGTTAGGACTGATGTTGTGATCATGGCCGACCCTGGTGATATGGATATTGTTTTTAATAACCTGATCTCCAACGCTGTAAAGTACAATAAGCTCGGAGGTAAAGCCGATATTACAATTGACAGCTCTGATACTGATGCGATACTTATTTTTTCTGATACCGGCATAGGTATTACAAAAACTGACTCAGAAAACCTATTCTCAGAGTTTGTGAGGATAAAAAATGAAAAGACCAGGAATATCTCAGGGAGCGGCCTTGGATTATCCATCGTAAAGAAAGTTGTCGAACTCTATCATGGGACTATTAAGGTGGAAAGCACTCCGGATGTCGGAACGACATTTACAATCAGATTGCCAAAAAAACCAATTAACATATCCTGACAAATTATGAAATTACCCGGTAAGACTGTCGAAAGACTAAGCGAATACAGAAGAACTCTTCTGGGATGCCTGGGTGAAAAGAAGAACTTCATCTTTTCACACGATCTTGCAGCCCGCCTTCATATCACTGCTGTTCAGGTTAGGCGCGATCTGATGCTGATTGGCTACTCATCGGTCCAGCGGAAAGGTTATGATGTTAAGGAACTTATTGAAAAAATAGGAACGATAATCGATTCTGATGAGAGCATGAATGTGGCAATAATCGGGATCGGAAATCTTGGCCGGGCTGTTGCAGGCTATTTCAAGGGCAAAAGATCAAAGCTTAATCTCGTGGCATCATTCGACTCTGATCTCCAGAAGATAAATAAGGTTATCTCCGGTGTGAAGTGTTATTCTCATAGCGATATGGAGAAAGTTATGAAAGAGCTTGATATCAGGATTGCCATAATTACTGTTCCGGCAGATTATGCAAAGGAGATTGCTGAAGAAGTAGTCCGTTTCGGTGTGAAGGGGATCCTCAATTTTACTACAATCCCTCTCAATGTGCCCTCATGGGTATTCCTGGAGGAGTATGATATGATCACATCAATTGAAAAAGTGGCATTCTTTGTCAAGGAGAATATGATCTAGCTGCTTTTGGCATCATGAAGATATTCAGGGGATTTGAAGAGGCACGGGGAATCCGTAACCCGGTTGTGACCACAGGATCATTTGATGGGGTCCATATTGGCCATAAAACTATTCTGAACCGCCTGAAGATGCTCGCCAAAAAGTACGACGGCGAATCTGTACTGATTACATTTGACCCTCATCCGAGAAAAGTTCTTTATCCTGATACTGCTGGTAAAGATCTGAAGCTGATTAATTCACATGAGGAGAAAAATGAGCTTCTCCGCAAGTCAGGTCTCGATAACCTGATAATTGTCGAGTTCACAAAGGAGTTCTCAAAAACGACAAGCGAGGAATTCGTAAGGGATTATCTTCACGGTATACTTAATGCAAAGGTTGTGGTTGTCGGATTCAATCATCATTTCGGGTTTAATAAGGAAGGCGATTACAAACATCTTTGGAACTGGAGGGAGAAATACCACTTTGAGGCTGAAGAGATCCCAGAACAGGAGGTTCAGCATGAAGCTGTAAGCTCAACAAGGATACGTAAAGCTATTAGTGAAGGGTATATACAGAGAGCCAATGCTTATCTGGACCATTATTATATGATAATGGGAATCCCTGAGAGGTACGAATTTCCTGGTTTTGAAATATTGCCATCTTTTCTTAGAGTACCAATAACCGAAGAATGCAAAATTCTGCCTGCAACAGGTATATACGCCGTTTCTGTAGTAAATGAAAAAAAGGAATCAAGAGGAATGGTCCTCATTTGCCAGGATCAGGAAAAAGACTCTGTTGTTCTTGTGCATATTTTTAATAATGAGGAAGAATTCATAAACCGGAAATCTACTGTTCTGTTTCATAAAATGATCTATGGCACGGTCAATCTGACTGATCCGAAGATAAGTGACAGGCTGCAGTTTGCAAAAGATGAAATTTCAGACCTTATTTACTAATGAGTGAGATCTAAAAATACAGATCCCTTTCACCTTCTTTTATTAAATGCAGGTTATTTGATATTTTTTTCTTCAGTGTGTTTTTCCCGACGTTCCCTACCAGTTTGTCAATCAGTGCAAGTCCTTTTGACTTTGTCTTCGGAGAAGCAAAGTCTTCGAGATATTCCTTAAAAGTAAAGATTGCATTGGGCATGCAGTATTCCTTTATCAAACCGGGTTTTGCGAGATCCATAAAATCCTGTCCGGTTCTTCCTTTACGGTAACAGCCGGTGCAGAAGGATGGTATGAAATCTTCGTCAGCAAGGGATGATATTATCTCGTCGAGAGTACGGTGATCGCCCAGAGAGAACTGGCTTCCCGTCTGTTCTTCCTCATGGGTGTATGCTCCCGGGTTTGTGCGCGATCCGGCAGATATCTGGCTTATTCCGTAATGAATAAGCTCGTTGCGCATTTTATCATTTTCCCTGGTGCTGAGGATCATTCCGGTATAGGGTAGAGCGATACGTATTATCGCTACTAGTTTCTTAAAATCGTTGTCGCTTACCTTTGAAGGTATCTGATCGGCATTGGGAGCACCTATGGCAGGCTCGATACGAGGCACGCTTACTGTATGAGGACCACACCCGAATGCACGTTCAAGATGATGAGCATGTTCCATCATTGCAAGAACTTCAAAACGGTAGTCAATAAGTCCCAGCAAAGCCCCGATGCCGATGTCATTTATGCCACCCTCCATTGCTCTGTCCATAACTGTAAGCCTATATTCATAATCACCCTTTTTGGTATCGGCGGCATGGAAATTTTTATACAATACCGGATCGTATGTCTCCTGGAAGCAGACAAAGGTTCCAATCTTCTCTGCTTTAAGCTTTACAAAGTCATCAACCTCCATAGGCGCAAGTTCCACGTTGATACGGCGGACATAATCCCTTCCTCCGTTTTCCCGGGCAGCGTAGGTAGTGCGGATAGCTTCAACCATGTAATCGGTATCGTTGCGCTTGCTTTCACCACAGATGAGGAGGACCCTTTTATGACCTTCACGAAGAAGTGTCTTTGTCTCTTCTGTAATCTCATTCATTGAAAGCACTTTCCGCTTGATAAGCTTGTTATCTCGTCTGAAAGAACAGTAAGTGCAGTTATTTATGCAGACATTTCCTGTATAAAGAGGGGCGAAGAAAACCAGTCTTTTCCCATATATCTCTTCTTTAACAGTACGGGCTGTTTCCATAATTTCATGGATCACAGCCGGATCTTCAACCCTGAGAAGCACAGCGACTTCTTCAAGATTTAAGCCTTTAAGCTTTAATGCTTTGTTGAGAATAGTGTCAACCTGACTTTTTAGGGGAGTACTCCCTTCTATGAGTGAGTATAGTTTATCCCGGTCGATAAATACCTTATTCCTTTCGCTCTTGTTCATCATCTTGCTCCTCCTTGTATTTTGTAAGAATAGATTTGACTTCAACGTCTTTTAAACGTCCAATCTTACCGGTAAGAGCATTGATTACATCAAGAGTTCCTTCAATAACAAGGGAGATCACGTGGATATTCCGATTGTGCAGAGGCAGACCCTGGCGGGCAAGGATAATACTGCTGTATTCAGATAATAAGGTATTTACAGCAGGAACCGAAACTGTGCCTTTAATTAAAATAGTTATTGTACCAATTCTCTTTTCCATCAGATGCTCTTTTGGATTGGATATTTGTTTAAATACTTCCCGGACTACTTTGAAACAGTACTTACTGTCTCTCAGGAAATCCGGATGCAAAATTAATAATATTTATCGATTATAAACAGACAATACTGGCAATCTTAACTTATAAAAGAATTTCTTTAAGCCTTTAACCCTTAGTACCTTTGGACCGATGCGCCGTTGTGCCGTTGCGCCTTCTGTCATAATGTTTAGAATCTCCCCACTCTCCAAAAACCACTTCAGC